>CBDFAU010000001.1:0-219152 GCA_965245755.1 Streptococcus mitis
TTGAAGGTGGACAAACTCCATTGTTCCGTCGTCTTCCAAAACGTGGATTCACTAATATCAACGCTAAAGAATACGCAATTGTGAACCTTGACCAATTGAACGTCTTTGAAGATGGTGCTGAAGTTACTCCAGTTGTTCTTATCGAAGCAGGAATTGTTAAAGCTGAAAAATCAGGTATTAAAATTCTTGGTAACGGTGAGTTGACTAAGAAATTGACTGTGAAAGCAGCTAAATTCTCTAAATCAGCTGAAGAAGCTATCACTGCTAAAGGTGGTTCAGTAGAAGTCATCTAAGAGAGGTGACCTATGTTTTTTAAATTATTAAGAGAAGCTCTTAAAGTCAAGCAGGTTCGATCAAAAATTTTATTTACAATTTTTATCGTTTTGGTTTTTCGTATCGGAACTAGCATTACAGTTCCTGGTGTGAATGCCAATAGCTTGAATGCTTTAAGTGGATTATCCTTCTTAAACATGTTGAGCTTGGTGTCAGGGAATGCCTTGAAAAACTTCTCAGTTTTTGCTCTTGGTGTTAGCCCTTACATTACGGCCTCTATCGTTGTCCAACTCTTGCAAATGGATATTTTACCCAAGTTTGTAGAGTGGGGTAAACAAGGAGAAGTAGGTCGAAGAAAATTGAATCAAGCTACTCGTTATATTGCTCTTGTTTTAGCCTTTGTGCAATCTATCGGGATTACAGCTGGTTTTAATACTTTGGCTGGAGCTCAATTGTTGAAAACAGCTCTTACTCCACAAGTCTTTATCATGATTGGTATCATCTTAACAGCTGGTAGCATGATTGTGACTTGGTTGGGAGAGCAAATTACAGATAAGGGATACGGAAATGGTGTTTCTATGATCATCTTTGCCGGGATTGTTGCCTCAATTCCAGAGATGATTCAGGGCATCTACGTGGACTACTTTGTGAACGTCCCAAGTAGCCGTATCAACTCATCTATCATTTTCGTAATCATTTTGATTATTACTGTATTGTTGATCATTTACTTTACAACTTATGTTCAACAAGCAGAATACAAAATTCCAATCCAATATACTAAGATTGCACAAGGTGCTCCATCTAGCTCTTACCTTCCTTTGAAGGTAAACCCTGCTGGAGTTATCCCTGTTATCTTCGCAAGTTCGATTACTGCAGCGCCTGCAGCTATTCTTCAGTTTTTGAGCGCTACAGGTCACGATTGGGCTTGGGTAAGAACAGCACAAGAAATGCTTGCAACAACTTCACCAACTGGTATTGCCATGTATGCTTTGCTGATTATTCTCTTTACATTCTTCTATACGTTTGTACAGATTAATCCTGAAAAAGCGGCAGAAAACCTACAAAAGAGCGGCGCTTATATCCACGGAGTTCGTCCTGGTAAAGGTACAGAAGAATATATGTCTAAACTTCTTCGTCGTCTTGCAACTGTTGGTTCTCTCTTCCTTGGTGTGATTTCTATTTTACCGATCGTAGCAAAAGATGTTTTCGGACTTTCAGAAGCAGTTGCTTTTGGAGGAACCAGTCTTTTGATCATTATATCTACAGGTATTGAAGGAATCAAACAATTGGAAGGTTACCTATTGAAACGTAAGTATGTTGGTTTCATGGATAGAACAGAATAAAAGTATTTACAGAATCAGTAAATGCTGAGAGAGTGGAGGTTTAACTCTAACATTAGTGAGAGTTTGGTCTCCCCTCTTCTATTTTGTTTTTAAATAGGGGTGAAAAGATTTTTTGCTTCTATTTAAAAATAAAATAAGGAGATCAAATCATGAATCTTTTGATTATGGGCTTACCTGGTGCAGGTAAGGGAACTCAAGCAGCAAAAATCGTAGAACAATTCCATGTTTCACATATCTCAACAGGTGATATGTTCCGCGCTGCAATGGCAAATCAAACTGAAATGGGTGTTCTTGCTAAGTCATATATTGACAAGGGTGAATTGGTTCCTGATGAAGTTACAAATGGAATCGTAAAAGAACGTCTTTCACAAGATGATATTAAAGAAACAGGATTTTTGTTGGATGGTTACCCACGTACAATCGAACAAGCTCATGCCTTGGACAAAACATTGGCTGAACTGGGCATAGAACTAGAAGGTGTTATCAACATTGAAGTAAATCCAGACAGCCTCTTGGAACGTTTGAGTGGCCGTATCATCCACCGTGTAACTGGAGAAACTTTCCACAAGGTCTTTAACCCACCAGTTGACTATAAAGAAGAAGATTACTACCAACGTGAAGATGATAAACCCGAGACAGTGAAACGTCGTTTAGATGTTAATATTGCTCAAGGAGAACCAATCATTGCTCACTACCGTGCCAAAGGTTTGGTTCATGACATCGAAGGTAATCAAGATATCAATGATGTCTTCTCAGATATCGAAAAAGTATTGACAAATTTGAAATAAAGCGTTTTTCACACTTGCAAAAATCCGCTACAAATGTTATACTGAGATAGTCTGACTTATAATTGTTGTCTCTGTGTCTAGAGGCATCGAATCGAAATTTATGGAGGTGCTTTTGCGTGGCAAAAGACGATGTGATTGAAGTTGAAGGCAAAGTAGTTGATACAATGCCGAATGCAATGTTTACGGTTGAACTTGAAAATGGACATCAGATTTTAGCAACAGTTTCTGGTAAAATTCGTAAAAACTATATTCGTATTTTAGCGGGAGATCGTGTTACTGTCGAAATGAGTCCATATGACTTGACACGTGGACGTATCACTTACCGCTTTAAATAATCGAAAAACTTGGAGGGATAAGAAATGAAAGTAAGACCATCGGTCAAACCAATTTGCGAATACTGTAAAGTTATTCGTCGTAATGGTCGTGTTATGGTGATTTGCCCAGCAAATCCAAAACACAAACAACGTCAAGGATAAGATAGAAAGGAGAAAACATGGCTCGTATTGCTGGAGTTGACATTCCAAATGACAAACGTGTAGTAATCTCATTGACTTATGTTTATGGTATCGGACTTGCAACATCTAAGAAAATTTTGGCTGCTGCTGGAATCTCAGAAGATGTTCGTGTACGTGATCTTACATCAGATCAAGAAGATGCTATCCGTCGTGAAGTGGATGCAATCAAAGTTGAAGGTGACCTTCGTCGTGAAGTAAACTTGAACATCAAACGTTTGATGGAAATCGGTTCATACCGTGGTATCCGTCACCGTCGTGGACTTCCTGTCCGTGGACAAAACACTAAAAACAACGCTCGCACTCGTAAAGGTAAAGCTGTTGCGATCGCTGGTAAGAAAAAATAATATAGGAGGTAAAAGTCTTGGCTAAACCAACACGTAAACGTCGTGTGAAAAAGAATATCGAATCTGGTATTGCTCATATTCACGCTACATTTAATAACACTATTGTTATGATTACTGATGTGCATGGTAATGCAATTGCTTGGTCATCAGCTGGTGCTCTTGGTTTCAAAGGTTCTCGTAAATCTACACCATTCGCTGCTCAAATGGCTTCTGAAGCTGCTGCTAAATCTGCACAAGAACACGGTCTTAAATCAGTTGAAGTTACTGTAAAAGGTCCAGGTTCTGGTCGTGAGTCAGCTATTCGTGCGCTTGCTGCCGCTGGTCTTGAAGTAACAGCAATTCGTGATGTGACTCCAGTGCCACACAATGGTGCTCGTCCTCCAAAACGTCGCCGTGTATAATCATCGCATTACACTGCTTTTCGTTTAAGAGGGAGTAACTAAATGATCGAGTTTGAAAAACCAAATATAACAAAAATTGATGAAAATAAAGATTATGGCAAGTTTGTAATCGAACCACTTGAACGTGGCTACGGTACAACTCTTGGTAACTCTCTTCGTCGTGTACTTCTAGCTTCTCTACCAGGAGCAGCTGTGACATCTATCAACATTGATGGTGTGTTACATGAGTTTGACACAGTTCCAGGTGTTCGTGAAGACGTGATGCAAATCATTCTGAACATTAAAGGAATTGCAGTGAAATCATACGTTGAAGACGAAAAAATCATCGAACTAGATGTTGAAGGTCCTGCTGAAGTAACAGCTGGTGACATTTTGACAGATAGCGATATTGAAATTGTAAATCCAGATCATTATCTTTTTACAATCGGTGAAGGTTCTTCTCTAAAAGCGACTATGACTGTTAACAGTGGTCGTGGATATGTACCTGCTGATGAAAACAAAAAAGATAATGCACCAGTTGGAACACTTGCTGTAGATTCTATTTATACACCAGTTACAAAAGTCAACTATCAAGTGGAACCTGCTCGTGTAGGTAGCAATGATGGATTTGACAAATTAACCCTTGAAATCTTGACAAATGGAACAATTATTCCAGAAGATGCTTTAGGGCTTTCAGCACGTATTTTGACAGAACATCTTGATTTGTTTACAAATCTTACTGAGATTGCTAAGTCAACTGAAGTGATGAAAGAAGCTGACACTGAATCTGACGATCGTATTTTGGATCGTACGATTGAGGAACTGGACTTGTCTGTGCGTTCATACAACTGTTTGAAACGTGCCGGTATCAATACTGTGCATGATTTGACAGAAAAATCTGAAGCAGAGATGATGAAAGTACGAAATCTTGGACGCAAGAGTTTGGAAGAAGTGAAACTCAAACTCATTGATTTGGGTCTTGGATTAAAAGATAAATAAAGGAGGAATACATGGCTTACCGTAAACTAGGACGCACTAGCTCACAACGTAAAGCAATGCTTCGCGATTTGACAACTGACCTTTTGATCAACGAATCAATCGTGACAACTGAAGCTCGTGCTAAAGAAATCCGTAAAACTGTTGAAAAAATGATTACTCTAGGTAAACGTGGTGATTTGCATGCACGTCGTCAAGCAGCTGCTTTCGTACGTAATGAAATCGCATCTGAAAACTATGATGAAGCAACTGATAAGTACACTTCTACTACAGCACTTCAAAAATTGTTCTCAGAAATCGCACCTCGTTATGCTGAACGTAACGGTGGATACACTCGTATCCTTAAAACTGAACCACGTCGTGGTGATGCAGCGCCAATGGCGATCATCGAATTAGTATAAAATCATCAATTTTGTTGAGTGTTATGATGATGGAGTCTTGTGCTCTTAGTCTAGCTCTGGTCTACCGCTAGGATTTCGCTCCTAGCGGGAACACTCATCATAAGTTGGGATAGTAGACGCTTGTTTACGAAATTGTTTTTTGCTTAAGAACAACTTCGTAAGCAGGCGTTTTTGAGTATTTTAGTTAGAATTATGCTATACTATTTGAAAAGAATCCTGTTTAATGTTCAGGTTTCCTAATTAAAAGAAGAATTGGAGTTTGCTTATGAAAGCGATTATAACTGTTGTTGGTAAAGATAAATCTGGAATTGTTGCAGGTGTCTCTGGTAAAATTGCAGAATTGGGGTTGAATATTGATGATATCTCTCAAACCGTCTTGGATGAATATTTCACGATGATGGCTGTCGTCTCTAGTGATAAAAAGCAAGATTTTACCTATCTTCGTAATGAATTTGAAGCTTTTGGGCAAACTTTGAATGTAAAAATCAATATTCAGAGTGCAGCGATTTTCGAAGCTATGTATAATATCTAGGAGGTGCACATGGATATTAGACAAGTTACTGAAACCATTGCCATGATTGAGGAGCAAAACTTCGATATCAGAACCATTACCATGGGGATTTCTCTTTTGGACTGTATTGATCCAGATATCAATCGTGCTGCGAAGAAAATTTATCAAAAGATTACGACCAAGGCAGCTAATTTAGTGGCTGTTGGCGATGAAATTGCGGCTGAGTTGGGGATTCCAATCGTTAATAAGCGTGTATCGGTGACTCCTATCTCTTTGATTGGGGCTGCGACAGATGCGACGGACTACGTTGTTCTGGCAAAAGCGCTTGATAAGGCTGCGAAAGAAATCGGTGTGGACTTTATTGGTGGTTTCTCTGCCTTGGTACAAAAGGGTTACCAAAAGGGAGATGAGATTCTCATCAATTCTATTCCTCGTGCTTTGGCTGAAACGGATAAGGTCTGCTCGTCGGTCAATATCGGCTCAACCAAGTCTGGTATCAATATGACGGCTGTCGCAGATATGGGACGAGTTATCAAGGAAACGGCTAATCTATCAGATATGGGAGCGGCCAAGTTGGTTGTATTTGCTAATGCTGTTGAGGACAATCCATTTATGGCGGGTGCCTTCCATGGTGTTGGGGAGGCAGATGTTATCATCAATGTCGGAGTTTCCGGTCCTGGTGTGGTGAAACGTGCCTTGGAAAAAGTTCGTGGACAGAGCTTTGATGTAGTAGCCGAAACAGTCAAGAAAACTGCCTTTAAAATCACTCGTATCGGTCAATTGGTTGGTCAAATGGCCAGCGAGAGACTGGGTGTGGAGTTTGGTATTGTAGACTTGAGTTTGGCGCCAACTCCTGCGGTTGGAGACTCTGTAGCACGTGTCCTTGAGGAAATGGGGCTAGAAACAGTTGGTACGCATGGAACGACGGCTGCCTTGGCTCTCTTGAATGACCAAGTTAAGAAGGGCGGAGTGATGGCCTGCAACCAAGTTGGTGGTTTGTCTGGTGCCTTTATCCCTGTTTCAGAGGATGAAGGAATGATTGCTGCAGTGCAAAATGGCTCTCTTAATTTGGAAAAACTAGAAGCCATGACGGCTATCTGTTCTGTTGGTTTGGATATGATTGCCATTCCAGAGGATACACCAGCTGAAACCATTGCGGCCATGATTGCAGATGAGGCTGCAATTGGTGTCATTAACATGAAAACTACGGCTGTTCGTATTATTCCAAAAGGAAAAGAAGGCGATATGATTGAGTTTGGAGGCCTATTAGGAACTGCACCTGTTATGAAAGTCAATGGAGCTTCGTCTGTCGATTTCATTTCTCGTGGAGGCCAAATCCCAGCACCAATTCATAGTTTTAAAAATTAAGAAAATAGAGGAAAAATTCATGAAAAAACAATTGAAACATACTTTAGTAGCTATAGGACTATCGACTCTATTAGTCCCAACTTTTACCAATCAAGTAGTTTATGCACAGGAAGAAAGCCATGAAATCTCCACTAGTGTAACTGCAGAAGAAAAGAAAAAGGAAATAGATAAAGTTAAGAAAACTTTTATCGAATTACAGGAGAAAAATAAGAAGAAGATTTTGTATGAAATTGAACAAATTGATTGGGATACAATTTCATTCTCTCAAACTGATGTTAAAATACTCAAAGATAAACTTCCTGATTTATACTCATATATAGATAAAAAATTCTATGATGATTTGAAAGAAAAGGAAGAGGAAGTAGTAAATTCTTCACCTGATTTTGAATATTGGAAAAAAGGATTATATAGTATTGTTGAGAGTAAGAGTGATAGATTAGAGTCTGTTAGATGGGATGTAAAAAATGAAATTCTCCGTATAGCAATTTTAAAAAAGAAAGAGCGTACCATTTCGCAAATAAATAAAAATCCGTATTATACAAATGTCGAAAGAGAAAGGCTGTTAACACAAGTTTCACCAACATTTTTTTATCACATGGGGCCAGGTGACCCAAGGTGGATTTCTGAATATACACCTTCAAATGATAAAATCGAAGATTTAAAAGAATATTTGAAAAAAATAGTTTCTTTATTATCAGATGATTTTCAAGCAATTTCATTAGCACCTACTGAAAAGAATATCAGAGAAGTTAATGCTGTTGCCTTTATGGAAAAGACAGCCATTAGTAATGATGCTACACTTTCGAAAGCAGATAAGGTTTCTATGTTTAGTAAGATTGATGATATAGTCGAAGAGGCCATTAGAAAGATAAAAATAGAAGCTGATATACATCAAGATAGCAATTACAAAAATAGTAGAATGTTATCTGAGAAAGAGTTATCTGTATTTACTAATCGAATTGAAGAAGTTTACCAAGGAAATGCTAAGCCTAAGGTTACTAAAGAGGAAGCTCTTCAAGCAGTTTCTACCGGGACTTCAACCTCAACTTCATCTCAATCTCAATCTAAGGTTGTCGCTAGTGGAGGTCATCAAGCAAGTAAGTGGTTTAAAGAGTCTGGTAAATGGTACTACAATGATTTTTCTGGAAAACTTGTAAGAAACCGTTGGGTAGGACGATATTATCTAAAATCAGATGGCTCAATGGCTGCTAGTGAATGGATATATGATGCAGACTATAAGAGCTGGTTTTATGTAGACTCAACGGGTAGTTACGTGGAGAAAGCATGGCAAGGGAAATATTACTTGAAGCGAGGTGGTTACATGGCTGCTAGTGAATGGATATATGATACAGACTATAAGAGCTGGTTTTATGTAGATTCAACTGGTAGTTATGTGGAAAAGGCTTGGCAGGGAGAATATTACTTGAAACGAGGTGGTTACATGGCTAAGAGTGAGTGGGTGTTTGATTATCAGTATAACAGTTGGTATTATCTCAACCAAGATGGTAAGTATGCTCGTAATCAATGGATTAAATATAAAGATAAGTGGTATTACTTATTAGCTGATGGGAAAATGGCAAAAAATATGACTATTAATGGTTATAAAGTCAATGAAGAAGGAGAATGGGTATAAATTTTAAGTTCTATTTAAGGTTGGATGTGTATACTATAATCATTAAATAAAGACCTCCTAATATTATTTGAAACAGATAACACTGATTTAGTTTGAATTTGATTTTCATCTAATATCTTTATTTAATAGAACTCCTAAACTTTTTCATAATAATCTCCTGCAAAAGTCACCTGTCTGGGTGGCTTTTGTTTTATCATCCATGATATAATAGAAGCAAACGGAGGACGGAAAATGGTAAAAGTACGATTGTATTTGGTACGTCATGGCAAGACCATGTTTAACACGATTGGTCGCGCTCAAGGTTGGAGCGATACTCCCTTAACAGCTGAAGGTGAGCGAGGGATTCAAGAATTAGGAATCGGTTTGCGAGAATCTGGTCTACAGTTTGAGCGCGCTTATTCCAGTGATTCTGGTCGCACCATTCAGACAATGGGAATCATTCTTGACGAGCTTGGCTTGCAGGGGAAAATCCCTTATCGCATGGACAAGCGTATCAGAGAATGGTGTTTTGGTAGCTTTGACGGAGCCTACGATGGTGATCTTTTCATGGGCATTATTCCTCGTATCTTTAATGTGGATCATGTTCACCAATTGTCTTATGCTGAACTGGCTGAGGGCTTGGTAGAGGTTGATACAGCTGGTTGGGCTGAAGGTTGGGAAAAACTCAGTGGCCGAATCAAGGAAGGTTTTGAAGCGATTGCTAAAGAAATGGAAGAACAAGGCGGCGGTAACGCCCTTGTCGTCAGCCACGGAATGACCATTGGAACCATTGTTTATCTGATTAATGGCATGCATCCGCATGGTCTCGATAATGGTAGCGTGACGATCCTTGAATATGAGGACGGCCAGTTTAATGTTGAAGTTGTCGGTGACCGTAGTTATCGAGAACTAGGACGTGAGAAGATGGAAGAGACAAATAGTTAATAGAAGTTAGCTCCAAATGGGGGCTAATTTTTTATACTGCTAAATAAGCTGGATTTGCGATTCGGTCTTTCTTGGTATACAAGCCCAAAAGAACATTTCTCGTCTTTCAAATTCCCTCAAAAATGGTATAATAGTAACATCACAAAATTGGAGAGAGACCATGAGTTTTTATAATCATAAAGAAATTGAGCCTAAGTGGCAGGGCTACTGGGCAGAACATCATACATTTAAGACAGGAACAGATGCATCAAAACCTAAGTTTTATGCGCTTGACATGTTTCCGTATCCGTCTGGAGCTGGATTGCACGTAGGACATCCAGAAGGATATACTGCAACCGATATCCTCAGCCGTTTCAAACGTGCGCAAGGCTACAATGTCCTTCACCCAATGGGTTGGGATGCTTTTGGTTTGCCTGCAGAGCAATATGCTATGGATACGGGGAATGACCCAGCAGAATTTACAGCTGAGAACATTGCCAACTTCAAACGCCAAATTAATGCGCTTGGATTCTCTTACGACTGGGATCGTGAGGTCAACACAACAGATCCAAACTACTACAAATGGACTCAATGGATTTTCACTAAGCTTTACGAAAAAGGTTTGGCCTATGAAGCGGAAGTACCAGTAAACTGGGTTGAGGAATTGGGAACAGCCATCGCCAACGAAGAAGTTCTTCCTGACGGAACATCTGAGCGTGGAGGTTATCCAGTTGTCCGTAAACCAATGCGCCAATGGATGCTCAAAATCACGGCTTATGCAGAGCGCTTGCTCAATGACTTAGATGAACTAGATTGGCCAGAGTCTATCAAGGACATGCAACGCAACTGGATTGGTAAATCAACTGGTGCTAATGTAACTTTTAAAGTTAAGGGAACAGACAAGGAATTCACAGTCTTTACCACTCGTCCTGATACTCTTTTCGGTGCGACTTTCACCGTTTTGGCTCCTGAGCATGAACTAGTAGATGCCATCACAAGCACAGAGCAAGCAGAAGCAGTAGCAGACTACAAACACCAAGCCAGTTTGAAATCTGACTTGGCTCGTACAGATCTTGCCAAAGAAAAAACAGGGGTTTGGACTGGTGCTTATGCCATCAACCCTGTCAATGGCAAGGAAATTCCAATCTGGATTGCGGACTATGTTCTTGCTAGCTATGGAACAGGTGCGGTAATGGCTGTACCTGCCCATGATCAACGTGACTGGGAATTTGCCAAACAATTTGATCTTCCAATCGTAGAAGTGCTTGAAGGTGGAAACGTTGAAGAAACTGCCTACACAGAAGATGGCCTTCACGTTAATTCAGACTTCCTAGATGGACTCAACAAAGAAGATGCTATTGCCAAGATTGTGGCTTGGTTGGAAGAAAAAGGCTGTGGACAAGAGAAGGTTACTTACCGTCTCCGCGACTGGCTCTTTAGCCGTCAACGTTACTGGGGTGAACCAATTCCTATCATTCATTGGGAAGATGGAACTTCAACAACTGTTCCTGAAAGTGAATTGCCACTTGTCTTGCCTGTAACCAAGGATATACGTCCTTCAGGTACTGGTGAAAGTCCACTAGCTAACTTGACAGATTGGCTTGAAGTGACTCGTGAAGATGGTGTTAAAGGTCGTCGTGAAACCAATACTATGCCACAGTGGGCTGGTTCAAGCTGGTACTACCTCCGTTATATTGACCCACACAATACTGAGAAATTGGCCGATGAGGATCTTCTCAAACAATGGTTGCCAGTAGATATCTATGTTGGTGGTGCAGAACACGCCGTTCTTCACTTGCTTTATGCTCGTTTCTGGCACAAATTCCTCTACGATATCGGTGTCGTTCCAACTAAAGAACCATTCCAAAAACTCTTTAACCAAGGAATGATCTTGGGAACAAGCTACCGTGACCATCGTGGTGCGCTTGTGGCAACCGACAAGGTTGAAAAACGTGACGGTTCCTTCTTCCATGTGGAAACAGGGGAAGAGTTGGAGCAAGCGCCAGCTAAGATGTCTAAATCGCTCAAGAACGTTGTCAACCCAGACGACGTGGTGGAACAATACGGTGCTGATACCCTTCGTGTTTATGAAATGTTTATGGGACCACTCGATGCTTCGATTGCTTGGTCAGAAGAAGGTCTGGAAGGAAGCCGTAAGTTCCTTGACCGTGTGTACCGTTTGATTACAAGTAAGGAAATTGTTGCGGAAAACAATGGCGCTCTTGACAAAGTTTACAACGAAACCGTTAAAGCTGTCACAGAGCAAATCGAATCCCTCAAATTCAACACAGCCATTGCCCAACTTATGGTCTTTGTCAATGCGGCTAACAAGGAAGACAAGCTTTATGCAGACTACGCCAAAGGCTTTATTCAATTGATTGCACCATTTGCGCCTCACTTGGCAGAAGAACTCTGGCAAACTGTTGTGGCAACAGGTGAGTCAATCTCTTACGTGGCTTGGCCAATATGGGATGAAAGCAAACTAGTTGAAGACGAAATCGAAATCGTTGTTCAAATCAAAGGAAAAGTTCGTGCCAAACTCATGGTCGCTAAAGATCTATCACGCGAAGAATTACAAGAAATTGCTCTCGCTGATGAAAAAGTCAAAGCAGAAATTGACGGTAAGGAAATCGTGAAAGTAATTGCGGTACCGAATAAATTGGTTAATATTGTTGTAAAATAAGATAGGAATCCTTCAGAGTAGAATCTGGAGGATTTTTTATTTGACAGGAAGTTTCTGTTTTGTTAATATGATTAACAAAGGAAAGAGAGATTATGGATAAAAAAGAATTTATTGCATTTAATAATCGTTTCAATAGATTTATTTTAGCGTTTGACCAGTTAAAAAAAAATCAACATAAAAGTGGTGTTGACAAATCCATTACTTTGAATGAGGTACATTTGATTGTTGTGATTGGGGAAAATCAGCCCTTAAATCTAGTAAAATTATCTGAATTATTAGAAGTTTCAAGAAGTGCAATAACTCAAAGTGTTAGGAGATTGATTCAAAAAAATTTAGTTGTTTTTGATTTTGATCCGAATAATGGGAAAAATAAATATTTGAGATTATCTGAAAAAGGCATCGAAATTTTTAAAATCCATAAGGAGCAACAAGCATATATTGAAAAATCAATCTTTTCAGTTTTGAACAACTATAGCGAGGTGGAACTTAAAACGGTTGTGAAATTGATGGATGATATTGAAAAGGTGTGGGGAGAATTACCGTGGTAAAAGTCGCGGTAAATTTTAAATATAATTGTTAAGCAAGTTAACAAAAAGGAGAAGATATGACTGTAAATATAGAACTGATTTCACAAACAGATCTAGCGGATGAATCTTTTTATATTGCTATTAATGGTTTAGAACCAAGGGCAATGTATTGTGTAGAAATGTACCTATCTGATTATTACTGTATAAATGCTCCCGTGCTTTTAGATCATGATGTTATATGGAAATCAACCGCAATTTTTTTATCTGATCAGGACGGTATGATTGATACCTCTCAGACAGCATCTATTTCGGGATATTATAAAGGAGTTTCAGAAATGGGATTATTCTTTAATGCGAAACCGTTGAAGAATAGGAAAAGGAGATTACCGAGTTCTCTTGATAGAATTCCATTACGAGATTGTTTTGGTGTTGAAATTAAAATCAAGCTGGGGAAAGATGTGGTCGCGGAGCAAAGTTTCGTAAGGCGTTATATGAATCTAGGAGTAAGATATCAAGATATCTATGACAAGCATTTTCAAGGTCGATTATTCTATGATGAAAAGTTAAGAAGGGCGCCAGCCGTGATTATTGTTAGCGGTAGTGAGGGGAGAATTGAAAAAGCTCAAAATATTGCCCAACTTTTATCTTCAAGAGGCTATATTTGTCTTGCGATAGCTTATTTTGGTTTAGAGGGATTACCCCAAAATTTAGAACGAATTCCGATAGAATGTCTGGAAGAGGCGAAAGATTTTCTATATCATCATCCTCAAGTTGATAATACAAAAATAGGAATATATGGTCGCTCTAAAGGAGCAGAGCTTGTTCTGGCTGGACAAAGTATTTTGGATGATGTGCAATGTTTAGTACTCAATTCTCCCTCAAATGTAATATTTGAGGGAATAAAGGGAAAACTCAATTCTCATTCATCTTCTTGGACATATTTGCAAAAAGAACTTCCGTATCAAAAATTTCAGTTAGGAAATTACTTGTTAAACAAGTTTTTTGGAAAACATATTCCTGAAGATAGTAGGGCCCAGATTGATGTGAGTAAAATTTCCTCTCCTTTATTATTACTAGGAAGCGATGTTGATGAAATATGGAATGCATCATCCGCGATAGATGATATCATTTCACATTATAAAGGGGAATCCATTTTGTTTAAAAAATACCATGAAACAGGGCATATGTTGACGGTTGCTTATCAACCGAATCATCGTTATCGAAAAGATTGGCGCTTATTAATGAAAGAAAGTGTAGACTCTTGGTTTGCTACGATAAGTTTTTTTGATACACATCTGAAGAATTTGTAGATAGTCCTGAACCGTACTATAATAGTCCCAACTAAGATAAAAACACAGTTCTGGTTGGTAGTCCAGTCTACAAAAGCAAACACTAAAACAAGAGAAATTTGAATACAAACAGTAAAAAATAGAGAGAAGCATAAGGGGCATTAACTAACTGGTTTCCATATTTGATCATTCCTCCATAAACTGGGGGGATGATTTTTATAAGAGGAGTTTGCATTGTTGAATCGAAATCCAAGTGTTTCCTAAAATTTTCATTGAGATATGTTATACTATATTCAAGGAATGAACAAGGAGAAAGCCATGCCAGTAAATGAATATGGTCAGATGATTGGTGAGCCAATGGAAAGTTATACACCAGGTGAACTGCCTTCTATTGATTTCTTAGAAGGGCGTTATGCTCGAATAGAA
The DNA here is from genome assembly GCA_965245755.1 of Streptococcus mitis. Taxonomy (GTDB): domain Bacteria; phylum Bacillota; class Bacilli; order Lactobacillales; family Streptococcaceae; genus Streptococcus; species Streptococcus mitis_DY. The sequence goes on from CBDFAU010000001.1 coordinate 14,381, forward strand.
GCTCTTTCAGTGGAAAAGCATGCGGAGAATTTATTAGCTGTTTATGGCCCTGATACGCCTCGGGAGATGTGGACCTACCTCTTTCAGGAACCAGTGGCAGATATGGGGGAGCTGGTTAGCCTTTTAAATCAGATGTTGGCTCGTAAGGACCGTTTTTACTATGCAATCATAGACAGGTCAACTGGTAAGGCTTTGGGAACGTTTTCTCTCATGCGTATTGACCAGAATAACCGAGTAATAGAAGTGGGAGCTGTCACTTTTTCTCCAAAACTCAGGGGGACACGGATAGGGACAGAAGCCCAGTATCTCTTGGCTTGCTATGTCTTTGAAGAACTCAACTATCGTCGCTATGAGTGGAAATGCGATGCTCTTAACCTGCCATCAAGACGAGCAGCAGAACGTTTGGGCTTTGTCTACGAAGGAACCTTCCGTCAGGCAGTGGTTTATAAGGGACGGACGAGGGATACGGATTGGTTGTCTATGATTGATAAGGACTGGCCCAAAGTCAAATCTCGTTTGGAAGCATGGTTGCGTCCTGAAAATTTTGATAACAATGGACGACAGTACAAGAGCTTGAGGGAACTCTAAGAGGTGATGACATGATTACTATTAAAAAGCAAGAAATTGTCAAGCTAGAGGATGTTTTGCATCTCTATCAGGCTGTCGGTTGGACAAATTATACAAATCAACCTCAGATGCTGGAGCAGGCCTTGTCTTATTCATTAGCGATTTATGTGGCACTTGATGGTGATGCTGTGGTGGGATTGATTCGTTTGGTTGGAGATGGATTCTCATCAGTATTGGTTCAGGATTTAATCGTTTTACCAATCTATCAGCGCCAAGGGATTGGTAGTGCCCTAATGAAAGAGGCTTTAGAGGATTACAAAGATGCCTATCAAGTCCAGCTGGTAACAGAACAGACAGAAAGAACCTTGGGCTTCTATCGTTCTATGGGCTTTGAAATCTTATCCACCTATGATTGTATAGGGATGACTTGGATGAATCGAGAAAAATCATAAAACTTGTTTTTTCTTAAGCAAAGTTTAAGGCTGGTTTAGTATCATATAGTCATTAAATAAAGACCTCCTAACTTTATTTAATGAAATCCTAAAACTTTTTTCATCATAATCTCCTAATGAAGTCACCTAATCAGGTGGCTTTTTGCGTGGGTAGGTGATGGTGATAGAATTTTTTTACAAAATAGTAAAATTTGAGAAAAGTTAAGCTAGTTTTAAGCTTTGTCTTGTATCATATAGATATTGAATAAAGACCTCCTAACTTTATTTAATAAAATCCTAAACTTTTCTTTTTCATAATAATCTCCCTTAACTCCACCCAATCAGGTGGAGTTTTTTTTGCTCTATTTCAGGCTTTTGGGGACTATTCTAAAAATCATTTTTCGATATTTTCGGATTTTGGTCGGGGAATTGGCGGGGATCTTTTTAGCGAATATGACTAAGAAATAGGTTTGTTGTTACTTCAACCTCAAATTGATTGCAAGCGTTTGTGAATTGAAGGGTTAGAACTACTTTAATAATGTTCTTGGTTGTCGAGGAGTGAGTCATCATATTGTTGTACAGCGGTTAAAACTTGAGAAGCTGAGAATGTAAACCTTTGACAAAATTCGTGAACTATGGGATAATAAAAAGGAATTGAGTACTAGTTCTATATCATAGGCTAGAAAAGACCCCAAGCTCACGACCAAATAAGCTTGGGGTCTTTTTTGACACTATTTGTCCTCGTTTAGCCATTTATCGACTAATCGAAGAACGACACCAACCACAATTGGTCCGATGATAGTTTTGAGTACTAATTCCATCATGGGCTATCTCACCTCCTTTCGTAGGTGGTGTAGCAGTGCCGTAGAATATTATACCACATAAGTGCTAAACTCGGGAGTCACCCAATCGGGTGGCTTTTTTGTTTGTGGCTTGGTTTTTTGATATAATAGAGCTATGAGTAGAATTTTAGATAATGAGATAATGGGGGACGAGGAGTTAGTAGAACGCACGCTTCGTCCTCAGTACTTACGTGAATATATTGGGCAGGATAAGGTTAAGGACCAACTCCAAATCTTTATCGAGGCTGCCAAAATGCGGGATGAAGCGCTGGATCATGTCCTCTTATTTGGCCCTCCAGGCTTGGGAAAAACAACCATGGCCTTTGTTATTGCCAATGAACTAGGTGTCAATCTCAAGCAGACTTCGGGTCCAGTCATTGAAAAAGCCGGTGATTTAGTAGCGATTTTGAATGATTTAGAGCCTGGGGATGTCCTTTTTATTGATGAGATTCATCGCTTGCCCATGTCTGTGGAAGAGGTACTTTATAGTGCTATGGAGGACTTCTACATTGATATCATGATTGGTGCTGGTGAAGGCAGTCGCAGTGTTCATTTGGAGTTGCCACCTTTTACCTTGATTGGTGCGACGACTCGGGCAGGTATGCTCTCAAATCCGCTACGGGCACGTTTTGGGATTACAGGTCATATGGAGTATTATGCTCATGCTGACTTGACAGAAATTGTCGAGCGGACGGCAGATATTTTTGAGATGGAAATCACTCATGAGGCAGCATCTGAGTTGTCCTTGCGTAGTCGTGGGACCCCTCGTATTGCCAATCGTCTCCTCAAGCGCGTGCGCGATTTTGCCCAGATAATGGGGAATGGGGTTATCGATGATGTCATTACTGATAAGGCCTTGACTATGCTGGATGTTGACCATGAAGGCTTGGACTATGTGGATCAAAAAATCCTTCGCACCATGATTGAGATGTACGGTGGTGGTCCTGTCGGATTAGGAACTCTTTCTGTCAATATCGCTGAAGAGCGTGAGACGGTTGAGGATATGTACGAACCTTACCTAATCCAGAAAGGCTTTATCATGCGAACTCGTTCAGGACGAGTTGCGACCGCTAAGGCTTACGAACATTTAGGTTATGAATACAGTGAAAAATGAGCAAGAAATATTAGAGGCTGTTAGAAAAAATCCAGATATGATGGCTACTCTGACTATCATCCGAGATTTTGGCTTAAAAGACTCGTGGTTGGCAGCGGGTTCTATCAGAAATTTCATCTGGAATCTCTTGTCAGACAAATCCCCTTTTGACTGTGAAACAGATGTAGATGTGATTTTCTTTGATCCAGATATTTCTTATGAGGAAACCTTGTCCCTAGAGAAAAAACTGCGAGAGAACTTTCCTCAGTACCAGTGGGAATTGAAAAATCAAGTCTATATGCACCAGCATAGCCCGCATACTGGTCCTTATACCAGTTCCCGTGATGCTATGAGTAAGTATCCAGAACGGTGTACGGCAGTTGGACTGCGCTTGAATGAAGAATCCGCTTTGGAACTCTATGCACCTTATGGTTTGGAGGATATTTTAAATTTTCAAGTTCGTCCAACTCCTCATTTTTTAGAGAATGAAGACCGAATGGAACTTTATCGAACACGTCTAACCAAGAAAAATTGGCAGGAGAAATGGAAAAATTTGATTTTTAAAAATACTTAAGGAAACTTTAAGCTAGGAAGTGTATACTAAGTCCATAAGTTAAGAAGACCTTAACTTAAACTCCTAAAACTTTTTCATAATAATCTCCCTATAAAAAAATAGAGTCGCCCAATCAGGCGGCTTATTTTTTTGGAAATGGGCTTTGTGCCTGAGAATAATACTCAATGAAAATCAAAGTGCAAACTAGGAAGCTAGCCGCAGGTTGCTCAAAACACTGTTTTGAGGTTGCAGATAGAGCTGACGTGGTTTGAATTTGATTTTCGAAGAGTATAAATAGCTTAGTGATAGAAGAAAATAGGGAAATATGGTATAATGAAACGATAGATTTTTGAATAGGAATAAGATCATGTTTGGATTTTTTAAGAAAGATAAGGCTGTGGAAGTAGAGGTTCCGACACAGGTTCCTGCTCATATCGGCATCATCATGGATGGCAATGGCCGTTGGGCTAAAAAACGTATGCAACCGCGAGTCTTTGGACACAAGGCGGGTATGGAAGCATTGCAAACTGTGACCAAAGCAGCTAACAAACTAGGCGTTAAGGTTATTACGGTCTATGCTTTTTCTACGGAAAACTGGACCCGTCCAGATCAGGAAGTCAAGTTTATCATGAACTTGCCAGTAGAGTTTTATGATAATTATGTCCCGGAATTGCATGCGAATAATGTTAAGATTCAAATGATTGGGGAAACGGACCGCCTGCCTAAGCAAACCTTTGAAGCTCTGACCAAGGCTGAGGAATTGACTAAGAACAACACAGGATTAATTCTGAATTTTGCCCTCAACTATGGTGGACGTGCTGAAATCACACAGGCTCTTAAGTTGATTTCCCAGGATATTTTAGATGCTAAAATCAACCCAGGTGACATCACAGAGGAATTGATTGGCAACTATCTCTTCACCCAGCATTTACCTAAGGAGTTACGAGACCCAGACTTGATTATTCGGACTAGTGGAGAATTGCGTTTGAGCAATTTCCTTCCATGGCAAGGAGCCTATAGTGAGCTCTATTTTACAGATACCTTATGGCCTGATTTTGACGAGGCGGCCTTGCAGGAAGCTATTCTTGCCTACAATCGTCGTCATCGCCGATTTGGAGGAGTTTAGGAGGAAATATGACACAGGATTTACAGAAAAGAACCTTGTTTGCAGGGATTGCCCTGGCTATTTTCCTACCAATTTTAATGATTGGTGGCCTCTTGCTTCAGATAGCAATTGGAATCATAGCCATGCTAGCCATGCATGAACTTTTGAAGATGAGAGGTCTAGAGACTATGACTATGGAGGGCCTCTTAACCCTCTTTGCAACCTTTGCTTTGACCATTCCCTTGGAGAATTATCTGACTTTTTTACCAGTTGATGGGAATGTGGTTGCCTATAGTGTTTTGATTTCAATCATGTTAGGAACGACCGTTTTTAGTAAGTCTTATACGATTGAGGACGCTGTTTTCCCTCTTGCTATGAGTTTCTATGTAGGCTTTGGATTTAATGCTTTACTAGATGCTCGCGTTGCAGGTTTAGATAAGGCTCTATTGGCCTTGTGCATCGTCTGGGCTACCGACAGTGGTGCCTATCTTGCTGGGATGAACTTTGGGAAACGGAAACTGGCTCCAACGGTTTCTCCAAATAAAACCTTTGAGGGTGCCTTGGGTGGTATTTTAGGCGCTATTTTAGTAACCATCATCTTTATGATGTTTGACAGAACAGTTGCTCTTCCGTATGGAATTTACAAGATGTCGGTCTTTGCTATTTTCTTTAGCATTGCTGGACAATTTGGTGATTTACTAGAAAGTTCGATCAAGCGTCACTTTGGTGTCAAGGATTCTGGGAAATTTATCCCTGGACATGGTGGTGTTTTGGATCGTTTCGATAGTATGCTGCTCGTATTTCCAATTATGCACTTGTTTGGACTCTTTTAATCAAAAGACGGAGGAAATACTATGCTCGGAATTTTAACCTTTATTCTGGTTTTCGGGATTATTGTGGTGGTGCACGAGTTTGGACACTTCTACTTTGCCAAGAAATCAGGGATTCTAGTGCGTGAATTTGCCATTGGTATGGGACCCAAGATCTTTGCTCACACTGGCAAGGATGGAACGGCCTATACCATTCGAATCTTGCCTCTGGGTGGCTATGTTCGCATGGCCGGTTGGGGTGATGATACAACTGAAATTAAGACAGGAACTCCTGTCAGTTTGACCCTTACTGATGATGGTAAGGTTAAACGCATCAATCTTTCAGGTAAAAAATTGGATCAAACAGCTCTTCCTATGCAGGTGACCCAGTTTGACTTTGAAGACAAGCTCTTTATCAAAGGATTGGTTCTGGAAGAAGAAAAAACATTTGCAGTAGATCACGATGCAACGGTTGTGGAAGCAGATGGTACTGAGGTTCGGATTGCACCTTTAGATGTTCAATATCAAAATGCGACTATCTGGGGCAAACTGATTACCAACTTTGCAGGCCCTATGAACAACTTTATCTTAGGTGTCGTTGTTTTCTGGATTTTAATCTTTATGCAGGGTGGTGTCAGAGATGTCGATACCAACCAGTTCCATATTATGCCCCAAGGGGCCTTGGCTAAGGTGGGAGTGCCAGAAACAGCTCAGATTACCAAGATCGGCTCACATGAGGTTAGCAACTGGGAAAGTTTGATTCAGGCTGTGGAATCAGAAACCAAAGATAAGACGGCCCCGACCTTGGATGTGACTATTTCTGAAAAGGGTAGTGACAAACAAGTCACTGTTACTCCGGAAGAAAGTCAAGGCCGTTACCTTCTAGGTGTTCAACCGGGAATTAAGTCAGATTTTCTATCCATGTTTGTAGGTGGTTTTACAACTGCAGCCGACTCGGCTCTCCGAATCCTGTCAGAACTGAAAAATTTGATTTTCCAACCAGATTTGAACAAACTAGGTGGACCTGTTGCCATCTTTAAGGCAAGTAGTGATGCTGCTAAAAATGGAATTGAGAATGTCTTGTACTTCTTGGCAATAATTTCCATCAATATTGGGATTTTTAATCTTATTCCGATTCCAGCCCTGGATGGTGGTAAGATTGTGCTCAATATCCTAGAAGCCATTCGCCGCAAACCATTGAAACAAGAAATTGAAACCTATGTCACCTTGGCCGGAGTGGTCATCATGGTTGTCTTGATGATTGCTGTGACCTGGAATGACATCATGCGACTCTTTTTTAGATAATCGAGGAATATTATGAAACAAAGTAAAATGCCTATCCCAACGCTTCGCGAAATGCCAAGCGATGCTCAAGTTATCAGCCACGCTCTTATGTTGCGAGCTGGTTATGTTCGCCAAGTTTCAGCAGGCGTTTATTCTTACCTACCACTTGCTAACCGTGTGATTGAAAAAGCTAAAAACATCATGCGCCAAGAATTCGACAAGATTGGTGCCGTTGAGATGTTGGCTCCTGCCCTTCTTAGTGCAGAATTGTGGCGCGAATCAGGTCGTTATGAAACTTATGGTGAAGACCTTTACAAACTAAAAAACCGTGAAAAATCAGACTTCATTCTAGGTCCAACTCACGAAGAAACCTTTACAGCTATTGTCCGTGATTCTGTCAAGTCTTACAAGCAATTGCCACTCAACCTTTACCAAATCCAACCTAAGTATCGTGATGAAAAACGCCCACGTAATGGACTTCTTCGTACACGTGAGTTCATCATGAAGGATGCTTACAGTTTCCACGCTAACTATGATAGCTTGGACAGTGTTTATGATGAGTATAAGGCTGCTTATGAGCGTATTTTTACTCGTAGTGGTTTAGACTTCAAGGCTATCATTGGTGACGGTGGAGCCATGGGTGGTAAGGACAGCCAAGAATTTATGGCCATTACACCTGCTCGTACAGACCTTGACCGCTGGGTTGTTTTGGACAAGTCAGTTGCCTCATTTGATGAAATTCCCGCAGAAGTGCAAGAAGAAATCAAGGCAGAATTGCTCAAATGGATGGTCTCTGGTGAAGATACCATTGCTTACTCAAGTGAATCTAGCTATGCGGCTAACTTGGAAATGGCAACAAATGAGTACAAACCAAGCAACCGTGTTGTCGCTGAAGAAGAAGTAACTCGTGTTGCAACGCCAGATGTTAAGTCAATCGATGAAGTTGCAGCCTTCCTCAACGTTTCAGAAGAACAAACAATTAAAACTCTCTTCTACATGGCAGATGGTGAGCTTGTTGCGGCCCTTCTAGTTGGAAATGACCAACTCAACGAAGTCAAGTTGAAAAACCACTTGGGAGCAGATTTCTTTGACGTTGCTAGTGAAGAAGAAGTGGCAAATCTTGTTCAAGCAGGTTTTGGTTCACTTGGACCAGTTGGTTTGCCAGAGAATGTTAAAATCATCGCAGACAGGAAGGTGCAAGATGTCCATAATGCAGTTGTGGGTGCTAACGAAGATGGCTATCACTTGACTGGTGTGAACCCAGGTCGTGACTTTACTGCAGAATATGTGGATATCCGTGAAGTTCGTGAGGGTGAAATTTCTCCAGACGGACAAGGTGTTCTTAACTTTGCGCGTGGTATCGAAATTGGTCACATCTTCAAACTCGGCACTCGCTATTCAGCAAGTATGGGAGCAGATGTTTTGGACGAAAATGGCCGTGCTGTGCCAATTATCATGGGATGTTACGGTATCGGTGTCAGCCGTCTCCTTTCAGCAGTGATGGAGCAACACGCTCGCCTCTTTGTTAATAAAACGCCAAAAGGTGAATACCGTTACGCATGGGGAATCAACTTCCCTAAAGAGTTGGCACCATTTGATGTGCACTTGATCACTGTCAATGTCAAGGATGATGAAGCGCAAGCCTTGACAGAAAAGCTTGAAGCAAGCTTGATGGAAGCTGGTTACGAAGTCTTGACAGATGACCGTAACGAACGTGTCGGAGTCAAATTCAGTGATAGCGACTTGATTGGGTTGCCAATCCGTATCACTGTTGGGAAGAAAGCAGCCGATGGCATCGTAGAAGTGAAGATTAAAGCGACTGGTGACACCATCGAAGTTCATGCAGATAACTTGCTTGAAACGCTTGAAATTCTCAGCAAGAAATAAAAACTATAATCAGAAGAAAAACAAGGAAAAAATGTAACTAGTTTTTACCTTGTTTTTTCTGTATAATGGGAAAAATGACTAGATAAAGAGGTAAATGTATGCTAAGATTTCCAAAGGATTTTGTCTGGGGATCCTCTACTTCTGGACCACAGACAGAAGGATGTGTAGCTGGTGACGGCAAGGGAGATAATCTCTGGGATTATTGGTACCAAGTGGAGCCAAATCGTTACTATAATGGGATTGGTCCAGATAAAACATCAACCTTTTATGAAAACTGGGAAAAGGATATTGAGCTACTGTTAGAAACTGGTCACACGGCCTTTCGGACTTCTATTCAGTGGTCACGGATTTTTCCACAAGGGCGTGGGAAAGTCAATCCTCAAGGTGTGGACTTTTACCGTAAGGTTTTTGAGTCTATTAAGGCCAAAGGGATTCGTCTTTTAGTGAATCTTTATCATTTTGATTTGCCTTTTGCCCTTCAAGAGGATGGTGATGGTTGGGAAAATAAGGCGACTGTCTCAGCCTATGAAGACTATGCTCGTTTTTGTTTTGAGACTTATGGAGATATAGTGGATCAATGGATTACCTTTAACGAGCCCATCGTTCCAGTAGAATTTGGCTATTTTTACGATGCCCATTATCCACATAAGGTGGATGCAGAGGCAGCCGTTAAAGTAGCTTATCATACACAATTGGCTAGCAGTCGGGCGGTTAAGGCTTGTCACGAACTCTTGCCTGATTCCAAGATTGGGATTGTCCTCAACTTGACACCGGCTTATCCACGTAGCCAGCATCCTGCTGATGTTAAGGCAGCTCGCATTGCGGACCTTTTTCAGGCCCAATCTTTCTTAGATCCGTCTGTTTTGGGGACTTATCCACAGGAGTTGGTAGAAATCTTGCATGAATACGGTCTCTTGCCTGATGCTACAGAGAAGGAGTTGAAGCTCATTCGTGACAATACAGTGGACTTCCTTGGTGTCAACTACTATCAACCTTTACGTGTTATGGCGCCTCGATTTGCTAAGCATCCAGAGAGTCCACTCTTACCAGAACATTTTTACGAGCCTTATGTGATGCCTGGACGTAAAATCAATCCTCATCGTGGCTGGGAGATTTATGAACAAGGGATTTATGACATTGCTCAAAATATCAAGGAAAATTATGGCAATATTGAGTGGATGTTGACAGAGAATGGTATGGGTGTTGAAGGGGAAGAAAAATTCCGTCAAGATGGAATGATTCAAGATGATTACCGTATTGACTTTGTAAAAGGTCATCTTCGTGAACTTCACCGTGCTATTGAAGATGGAGCCAACTGTAAAGGATACTTGATTTGGACCTTTATCGATTGTTGGTCATGGCTCAATAGCTATAAAAATCGCTATGGTTTGGTTGAATTAGACTTGGAAACGCAAGAACGTCGTCTGAAGAAATCAGGGCACTGGTTCAAGGAGTTAAGCGATAATAATGGATTTTAAAAAGGACTCTGACTGATTATCCTAATTGGTCAGAGTTTTTTTGATTTCAGGAAGTTGATTTGAACTATACCAATTTTTACTCTTGACAAGTGAAAGAAACAAGTATATACTGTTTTTGCTGATTCTATAAAAGAGGAATCAGACTATACCAATTTTAAGGAGAAAGCACAGCTGGTCTGTGTCGTATATACTATGTGTGGAATTGTTGGTGTTGTTGGAAACACAAATGCAACTGATATTTTGATTCAAGGGCTTGAAAAGCTCGAATACCGTGGCTATGATTCTGCGGGAATTTTTGTCCTAGGTGGTGCTGAAAACCACCTAGTCAAGGCTGTAGGCCGTATCGCAGAATTGTCTGCCAAGACAACTGGTGTTGAGGGAACGACTGGTATCGGACATACTCGTTGGGCAACTCATGGGAAACCAACTGAAGATAATGCTCACCCACATCGCTCTGAGACAGAACGTTTTGTCTTGGTTCACAATGGAGTGATTGAGAACTACCTTGAAATCAAGGAAGAATACCTTGCAGGTCACCACTTCAAAGGGCAAACAGATACAGAAATCGCCGTTCACTTGATTGGAAAATTTGCAGAAGAAGATGGCTTGTCAGTTCTTGAAGCCTTCAAAAAAGCTCTTCACATCATCCGTGGTTCTTATGCCTTTGCCTTGGTTGACTCACAAAATCCTGAAGTCATCTACGTAGCTAAAAATAAATCACCACTCTTGATTGGTCTTGGGGAAGGCTACAACATGGTCTGCTCAGACGCCATGGCTATGATTCGTGAGACCAACCAATACATGGAAATTCATGACCAAGAGTTGGTAATCGTCAAGGCTGATAGCGTAGAAGTTCAAGATTATGATGGCAACAGCCGTGAACGTGCTAGCTACACTGCTGAGCTAGACTTATCTGATATCGGTAAGGGAACTTATCCTTACTACATGCTCAAGGAAATCGATGAGCAACCAACGGTTATGCGTAAGTTGATCCAAGCCTACACAGATGAGGCTGGTCAAGTTGTCGTAGACCCAGCTATCATCAAGGCTGTTCAAGACGCAGACCGTATCTACATTCTTGCAGCTGGAACATCTTACCACGCAGGATTTGCTTCTAAGAAAATGTTGGAAGAATTGACAGATACACCAGTTGAACTTGGAATCTCATCTGAGTGGGGCTACGGTATGCCACTTCTCAGCAAGAAACCACTCTTCATCTTTATCAGTCAGTCTGGTGAAACAGCTGATAGCCGTCAGGTTTTGGTCAAGGGCAATGAAATGGGGATTCCGAGCTTGACAGTGACAAATGTCCCAGGTTCAACTCTTTCACGTGAAGCCAACCATACCATGCTCCTTCATGCAGGTCCTGAAATTGCCGTAGCATCAACTAAAGCCTATACAGCGCAAATCGCAGCCCTTGCCTTCCTTGCAAAAGCAGTTGGAGAAGCAAATGGAAATACCAAAGCGCAAGCCTTTAATTTGGTTCATGAGTTGTCAATCGTAGCTCAGTCTATCGAATCAACTCTTTCAGAGAAAGAAACTATTGAAGCCAAGGTTCGTGAGCTTCTTGAAACAACTCGTAACGCCTTTTATATCGGACGTGGTCAAGATTACTATGTAGCCATGGAAGCAAGTCTCAAACTCAAAGAGATTTCTTATATCCAGTGTGAAGGCTTTGCGGCAGGAGAACTCAAGCACGGAACCATTGCCTTGATTGAAGAAGGAACGCCTGTCTTGGCCCTCTTGTCAGATCCAGTCCTTGCCAACCACACTCGTGGAAATATCCAAGAGGTGGCAGCCCGTGGTGCAAAAGTCCTCACTATCGCAGAAGAAAATGTTGCTAAAGAGACAGATGATATCGTCCTTACGACTGTACATCCATACCTCTCACCAATTTCAATGGTTGTGCCAACACAATTGGTCGCTTACTTTGCAACACTCCACCGTGGGCTTGATGTGGATAAACCACGTAACCTTGCTAAGTCAGTAACGGTAGAATAAGCTAAAAAAGTCTAGTTATCTAGGCTTTTTCTTGTGAGCAAATCGGTTGCTTGTAGTCAAGTTTCGTGTTATACTCTTCGAAAATCAAATTCAAACCATGTCAGCTTCTATCTGCAACCTCAAAACATTGTTTTGAGCAGCCTGCGGCTAGCTTTCTAGTTTGCTCTTTGATTTTCATTGAGTGTTAGGATAATTTTTCAAATTGCAGGAAAGAAATAGACGGGGAGAATCACAATAGAAGAATTGGGAATTTCAACATTTGGGGAAACAACGGTGCTTGAAGGGGTTCTTTCACGGAATCTTTTCCCTTGTTTGGCTATGACTTGAAAGACTACGAAGCCCTTTTTGATGAGAAATTAGATTTGCTCCAGTTAGTCAATGAGAAGACCAAGTTAGACTGGCAAGGGCGATTGACTCAAACAATCTCTGGCAAAGAAGTCTATCCTCGTCCAGTTCAGGACAAATTACCCTTGTGGATAGCGACAGGTGGTCATGTCGAATCAACAGTGAAGATTGCTCAGGCAGGCTTACCGATTGTCTATGCAATTATTGGTGGCAATCCGCGTTATTTTAAAAAGTTGATTCAGGCTTATCGTGAGATTGGGAGCGAAGCGGGCCATGCTAGTCATGAACTAAAGGTTGGGGCTCATTCTTGGGGTTGGATTGCTGAAGATGGCGAGCAGGCGGTGAAAGATTGTTTCCATCCGACCAAGCAAGTGGTGGATGCTATTTCCAAAGACCGTCCGCACTGGCAGGAATTGCGTTATGAGCAATATTTGGAGCAAGTTGGACCAAATGGTGCCATGTTTGTGGGCAATCCAGATCAAGTGTCCGAAAAATTAATTCGCATGATTGAGGATTTAGGATTGGACCGCTTCATGCTCCATCTACCGCTTGGTTCTATGCCTCATGAACAAGTCCTGAGAGCTATTGAACTTTTCGGAACGCAAGTGGCTCCAAAAGTACGGGCTTATTTTGCCATGAAAGAGGCTTAATAAAAAATCCTAATCAAGTTTATTATGACGGCAAATATTGTGCAAAAATCAATCCCCCGAGCGTTAAGGCTTGGGGGATAGTTCTATAGGAGGGCTAGTTTAGTTCTCTTTTTTGTTTTTTAGCAAGAACCCGAGACCTAGAAGAGCAAGGAGACTAATTCCTGCAAGCAGGAGTTTGTGATCATTTTTGGTTCCTGTATTTGGTAGTTTAGCTTGTGAATCAGCTGTAGCTTGGTTAGGTTTATTTTCTGCATCAGCTACTTTTGTATCTGGTTTTGCAGAATCAGGTTTAGTTTGTGGAGCTGGAGTTTGCTGTTCCGGTTTGACTACTCGGTTTGACATATTGTCTTGGCTGTTATTTTGCCCTTGTTCTTGTTTTAAGCTAGAAAGGTCAAATTCTGGTTTTTCTTCCACAGCTGGGGCAACGATGGCACCGCCTTGAGAGATTCTAAGAACAGTAGCTGTAAGGGCGTTTAATTTCAAGCCTTTTTCAGTCCATTCGAGTCCTTTCGGGTTGGCAATTCCGACTGGCCCTGCTTGGTTTTCATCTGCTAAAACTTCAGCATTTCTGAGGTGGGCAAAGGCAGTTCCCAAGTTAAATTCGCGAGCCTTTTCATCCGCATTAACAAATACTGCGTAGATATCACCGTTTGGAGCAGTAATTTGGTAGCCAATTACTACATCCTCTTTTTCTACACCATTTTGACCTGGGACAGTGATGAGTTGGACACGGTCTTTGATATCTTGGAGACTCTTAAGTCGGAAGGCATCTGTAGATTGACGTAGGGCGATCAGACCTTTCATATAGTCACGGCTCTTGACATTTTCAGGATATGCTTTTCCATCTGTAGCCTTGATCCAGTCAAACTTGTTAATAGCATCGCTAGAATCGTAAGAGTCATGGATGAAGTAAGGATAGTCAAATGGGTTGCCGTCCTTATCACGCAACAAGTGAGATTTGTTTGGAACCTTATCCTCTGCTACTGGAGTCTTGTAGGCTGGGTCACGGAATTGTTTAGTACGACCATATTCCTGACCAGAGTGGATAAATGGAGTTCCTTGAGCTGTCAAGACCATGAGGTTTCCAAGTCGCAAACGACGGTGAATTTCAGCATAGTTCTCAGCTTTGCTTGGATCTTTTTTGATAGATTGGGCGATGATGTCAAAGAGGGTCAAGTTATCATGGGCTGCGATGTATTGGATGACATCTCCAGGACTATCTGCTTCAAAGTTGGTTGGTTGAGCAATGAGATTTTTGAAGATAGTGTTGATATCACGCTTGCCGCCTGTGATAAAGGCAGGTTGACCTTCGTTTGGATAACCAGACTTGAGGTTGTTACGGATGTCGTCTGAGAAGACTGCGACAGTATCGGTATGTTTCATCCAATCTTGGTCAGCAGCTTTAGTAGGCATGTTTTCATCACCGGCATAGGTTCTCCAACCTTCACCCAGCATGATTAGATTTGGATTGAGGGTGCGTGCAGCCTTGTATGCTTCTTCGACAGAAGCTGCATCATGGTCTCCCATCATATCGAAGCGGAATCCATCTACTTTGTAGGTATCAACTAGATATTTGATAGAGTCAACTAGGAGTCGTTTGGTCATATGGTGGGTTGTCCCCAAGCGTCCACCACCAAAGCTAGTGCGAGGTGTCCCATCAGCATCCATAAAGTGGTAGTAGTTTGGCTCTAAATCTTCAAAGATATCGACTTTAGCTGTATGGTTATACACTACATCCAGGATAGCTCCCATGCCACGTTTGTGGATCTCGTTGATGAGGTTTTTAAATTCTGCGATTCGTTTTTCTGGATTCTTAGGATCGCTTGAGTACATACCAGTCAAGGAGAAGTAGTTTTGAGGGTCATATCCCCAGTTGTAGTTGCTGTTGCTTGAAGCATAGTCAGATAAGCGTTCGTGGTTCTTCAACTCATTGACAAAGTAGTAAGACAAGACTGGAAGGAGCTGGATGTGGGTTACACCCAAGTTTTTGAGGTAGTCTAGTTTTTCGATAAAGGCTTCAAAGGTACCAAATGGCTTAGTCAAATCTTTTGCGATGGCAGGATCTGAAGTGAAGTCACGCACATGAGCTTCATAGATGACAGCATCTTCGCGCGATTTGAAGTTGCGAATCTTACCATAAGTCAAGTCTTGAGGTCCTAGTTTAGCTGGATCTACAAAGGCAGCTTTAGCAACTTTATGGGCATCGTCAATCTTGGCTTCGTCACTATTCCAAGCAGCGAGGGATTTAGCGTAAGGATCGAGTGCAAGAACAGTTTTACCTTGGCGCTCGATTTGGTAGTGGTAGTAGTAGCCAGTGTAGTTGCTGATACCGAGACCAGAGTTTTCATTCAGAGTTTGCTTCCAAGTTCCTCTTTCCCCTTTTTCAAGAGCGACAGTTCCAACTACTTTTTCAGGGTCATTCTTGTCGTAGACAACGACAGAAACCTTATCAGCACTTGGTGACCAAAGGGTGAGGTCAACACGCTTGCCATCTTCTTTTAGAGTTGCGCCGAGTGGACCATCGTAACTGTAGGACTCATCCTTGAGGCGCCAGCTTGAACGTGTGGTAAATCGGTCTGAATTGTAACTGACAGTGTACGGGTGTTGAGTGTCAGAGAAGTTGCCGATGTAGGTTACTTTTTTACCTGCTTCATCCACTTCCACGTCTGTGATAGCTACTTTATTCCCTTGGTAATCAGTGATGCTGGAGTGTTTGAGGATATCGTCTTTCTTAGCTCCAACGAGGGTAGAAAAACTGCTTTCGATACGAGATTTAGCCACGTGTTGAGCTCCTGTCATGCGGATATCGTGCACATAGTAGGGGTTGGTGTAGATGGTTTCGTCATCATCTTTTAGGAAAATTTGGCTATGATTTTTCAAATCTGTGAACTTATAATCTTCTTTACGGATTTTCACATCGTCTCCTTGTTTGTTTCTGTCTAATAATAAAAATCCAAGATCTTTAGCTGCATCTTTGAGTGGAATATCAATATAGCGACCATATTTGCCTGTAGCCGTAAAGTCTGTTCCGTTAGGCCATTCACCACTACTTGGATTTTTCACATCTCCCCAGTACCAGAGAGATTTCTTGTCATAGTTGCCATCTGTACGGTAGTAGTTGACGCGAATAGTTCCTGCAGGTTGTGGCTCGTAAGAGAAAACCTTGTGATCTTGGTCCAACCAAGCCTCATTCATTTTTGGTGCCAGTTTCTCTACCGATTTATCGCCGGTTAGATTTTTCCCAGCTGTATTATTGATGAGGAAGCTAATTTTCTTGGCTTGTTCTCCCTTTAATTTGACATCTAGGTAGTAGCCGTAGTCATCTTTTTTGGCATCCTTGAAGGATAAGGCTCCGTTAGGCCAATTTTCAGATGGTTTTTCAACATCGTCCCAAGTCCATAGTCCTTGAGCATCCTTGTTTTCTTCAGGAAGCTTTTTGACATGGATACGGAAGTAGTTGTCTTCTATTGGCTCTTCTGCCTTAGTTTCAGTCGTTACTGGACTCGTAGAAGTAGTTGGCTCATTGGAACGATCTTGCCCGGTTTGTGGTGCGGAATCGGCGGGAGTTGCAGCCGGAGTGGGTGCCTCTGTTGCAGGTTTTTCTTCTTTTTTTTCTAGGGAAGCGTTTGCATTTTTAGGCGAAGAAATATCACTTTCGTTCTTATCAGAGTTAACTGCTGTATCAGTAAGAGGTTGGGCAAGGGCAGTAGTAGTTTCGTTACTAGTTCCCTTATTGCTTGTAGTATTTTCGTTGGCTGAGATAGTTGGTGTAGCCATGGCAAGCAGAATAAGGCTTGCTCCAATAAGGACAGAACCAGTTCCATTTTTGAGGGAACGGATGCTGTAAACCATTTTTTTCTCAGTGTGAGATGGTATTTTTCTCATAATGATTCTCCAATCAATAAATTTCTATATCAGTATAGCACTTAGTAAAATAAGATGCAAGCGTTTTCCTAAAATTAAACTAAAAGAAAAAATAGCAACAAATTTTGTTACGATTCAGCCAGCCTTTCTTATAGGAAAAGATTTTGTCAAAAATTCGTCAATCCCCTTGAAAAATCTAGCTAAATAGGGTATAATATGAGTAATCATTTGTCGTAGGTTTTGTCTGAAATATTGTCCAGACAAGGCTCACAGCAGTTAAATCTTCTGAAAAAGTCAGATTTAGCTGCTCTTTTTGTGCTTTTTTTCAGGATTTTGAGTACTTGTAACAAAGACTTAAAGATTCTGAAAATTTATCAAGAGGACACGGTGATAGGGGTTTTTAAAACCATATGACGATTAGAAAAGCCTGATTGACAAGGCTTGGAACTTATTTACAAAGGAGAATCATCTTGGCAGGACATGACGTTCAATACGGGAAACATCGTACCCGTCGTAGTTTTTCAAGAATCAAAGAAGTTCTTGACTTACCAAATTTGATTGAAATTCAAACTGACTCATTCAAAGATTTCCTAGACCACGGTCTTAAGGAAGTGTTTGAAGATGTATTGCCAATTTCAAACTTCACAGACACAATGGAGTTGGAATTTGTTGGATATGAAATCAAGGAACCAAAATATACGCTAGAAGAAGCTCGTATTCACGATGCTAGCTACTCAGCACCAATTTTTGTAACCTTCCGCTTGATCAATAAAGAAACAGGCGAAATCAAAACCCAAGAAGTTTTCTTTGGTGATTTCCCAATCATGACAGAAATGGGTACCTTCATCATCAATGGTGGTGAACGTATCATCGTGTCTCAGTTGGTCCGCTCACCAGGTGTTTACTTTAACGATAAAGTTGATAAAAACGGTAAAGTGGGCTACGGTTCAACTGTTATCCCTAACCGTGGAGCTTGGTTGGAACTTGAAAGTGACTCAAAAGATATCGCCTACACTCGTATCGACCGTACTCGTAAGATTCCATTTACAACTTTGGTTCGTGCGCTTGGTTTCTCAGGTGATGATGAAATCTTTGATATCTTTGGTGATAGCGAATTGGTTCGCAACACTGTTGAAAAAGATATCCATAAGAACCCAATGGACTCTCGTACAGACGAAGCTTTGAAAGAAATTTACGAACGTCTTCGTCCAGGTGAGCCAAAGACTGCTGAAAGCTCACGTAGCTTGCTTGTGGCCCGTTTCTTTGACCCACGTCGTTATGACTTGGCAGCAGTTGGTCGTTACAAAATCAATAAAAAACTCAATGTTAAAACACGCTTGCTCAACCAAACCATTGCTGAGCCATTGGTAGACCCTGAAACAGGAGAAATCTTGGTAGAAGCTGGAACAATCATGACTCGTAGTGTGATTGAAAGCATCGAAAGCTATTTGGATGGCGACTTGAACAAGATTGTCTACATTCCAAATGATGCAGCGGTTGTGACTGAGCCAGTTGTTCTTCAAAAATTCAAGGTTGTTGCTCCAACTGATCCAGACCGCGTCGTAACTATTATTGGTAATGCCAATCCAGATGACAAGGTTCGTATCGTCACTCCTGCAGATATCCTTGCTGAAATGAGCTACTTCCTCAATTTGGCTGAAGGACTTGGTCGTGTAGATGATATCGACCACCTTGGAAACCGTCGTATCCGTGCCGTTGGTGAATTGCTTGCCAACCAAGTACGTCTTGGACTTTCTCGTATGGAACGTAATGTCCGTGAACGTATGTCTGTTCAGGACAACGAAGTCTTGACACCACAACAAATCATCAACATCCGTCCTGTAACAGCTGCGGTTAAAGAATTCTTTGGTTCATCACAGTTGTCACAGTTCATGGACCAACACAACCCACTTTCTGAGTTGTCTCACAAACGCCGTTTGTCAGCCTTAGGACCTGGTGGTTTGACACGTGACCGTGCTGGATATGAAGTACGTGACGTGCACTACACTCACTATGGTCGTATGTGTCCAATCGAGACACCTGAAGGACCTAACATCGGTTTGATCAATAACTTGTCATCTTACGGGCACTTGAACAAATATGGTTTTGTTCAAACACCATACCGTAAAGTTGACCGTGAAACAGGTGTTGTTACGAACGAAATTGTTTGGTTGACAGCCGATGAAGAAGATGAATTTACTGTAGCACAGGCTAATTCTCGTCTGAATGAAGATGGAACATTTGCTGAGAAAGTTGTCATGGGACGTCACCAAGGGGTCAACCAAGAGTATCCAGCTAATGTTGTTGACTATATGGACGTATCACCAAAACAGGTAGTTGCCGTTGCGACAGCATGTATTCCTTTCTTGGAAAACGATGACTCCAACCGTGCCCTCATGGGAGCCAACATGCAACGTCAGGCTGTGCCATTGATTAATCCTAAAGCACCTTACGTTGGTACTGGTATGGAATATCAGGCAGCCCACGATTCAGGAGCTGCTGTGATTGCTCAGTACGACGGTAAAGTTACCTATGCAGATGCTGACAAGGTAGAAGTTCGTCGTGAAGATGGTTCATTGGATGTTTACCACATCCAAAAATTCCGTCGTTCAAACTCAGGTACTGCTTACAACCAACGCACTCTTGTAAAAGTTGGTGATGCCGTTGAAAAAGGCGATTTCATCGCTGACGGACCTTCTATGGAAAATGGAGAAATGGCGCTTGGACAAAACCCAATCGTTGCCTACATGACTTGGGAAGGTTACAACTTCGAGGATGCTGTTATCATGAGCGAACGCTTGGTGAAAGACGATGTCTACACATCTGTCCACCTTGAAGAATACGAATCAGAAACACGCGATACAAAGCTTGGGCCTGAAGAAATCACTCGCGAAATTCCAAACGTTGGTGAAGATGCCCTCAAAGACCTTGACGAAATGGGTATTATCCGTATCGGTGCTGAGGTTAAAGAAGGCGATATCCTTGTAGGTAAAGTAACACCTAAGGGGGAGAAAGACCTTTCAGCTGAAGAACGGCTCTTGCACGCTATCTTCGGAGATAAATCTCGTGAAGTGCGTGATACTTCTCTTCGTGTACCACACGGTGCCGATGGTGTCGTTCGTGATGTTAAAATCTTTACACGTGCAAATGGAGATGAGTTGCAATCAGGTGTCAACATGCTGGTTCGCGTCTACATCGCTCAAAAACGTAAGATCAAGGTCGGAGATAAGATGGCCGGACGTCACGGAAATAAAGGGGTTGTCTCTCGTATCGTTCCTGTAGAAGACATGCCTTACCTTCCAGATGGAACTCCAGTCGATATCATGTTGAACCCACTTGGGGTGCCATCACGTATGAATATCGGTCAGGTTATGGAGCTCCACCTTGGTATGGCTGCTCGTACTCTTGGTATTCACATCGCAACACCTGTCTTTGACGGAGCAAGTTCTGAAGACCTTTGGTCAACTGTTAAAGAAGCTGGTATGGATAGCGATGCCAAAACAATCCTTTACGATGGACGTACTGGGGAACCGTTTGATAACCGTGTTTCTGTCGGAGTCATGTACATGATCAAACTCCACCACATGGTTGATGATAAATTGCACGCTCGTTCAGTCGGACCTTACTCAACTGTTACCCAACAACCACTCGGAGGTAAAGCTCAGTTTGGTGGACAACGTTTCGGTGAGATGGAGGTTTGGGCTCTTGAAGCCTACGGTGCGTCAAATGTTCTTCAAGAAATCTTGACTTACAAGTCTGACGATATCAACGGACGTTTGAAAGCCTATGAAGCTATTACAAAAGGAAAACCAATTCCAAAACCAGGTGTTCCAGAATCCTTCCGAGTTCTTGTCAAAGAATTGCAATCTCTTGGTCTTGACATGCGTGTCCTAGACGAAGATGACCAAGAAGTGGAACTTCGCGACTTGGATGAAGGAATGGACGAAGATGTCATCCACGTAGATGACCTTGAAAAAGCCCGCGAAAAAGCAGCCCAAGAGGCTAAAGCAGCCTTTGAAGCTGAAGAAGCTGAGAAAGCAACAAAAGCGGAAGCAACAGAAGAAGCTGCTGAAGAAGAATAAGCAGTTCACTTAGAATAGAAAGGGAAGAAATAGTGGTTGATGTAAATCGTTTTAAAAGTATGCAAATCACCCTAGCTTCTCCAAGTAAAGTCCGTTCATGGTCTTATGGAGAAGTCAAAAAACCTGAAACAATCAATTACCGTACCTTGAAACCAGAACGTGAAGGACTCTTTGATGAAGTTATCTTTGGTCCTACAAAAGACTGGGAATGTGCTTGTGGTAAGTACAAACGCATTCGTTACAGAGGAATTGTTTGTGACCGTTGTGGGGTTGAAGTAACGCGTACAAAAGTTCGTCGTGAGCGTATGGGGCACATTGAGTTGAAAGCTCCTGTATCTCACATCTGGTACTTCAAGGGGATTCCAAGCCGTATGGGCTTGACCCTTGATATGAGTCCTCGTGCCCTCGAGGAAGTTATCTACTTTGCGGCTTATGTGGTGATTGATCCTAAGGATACACCACTTGAGCACAAGTCTATCATGACAGAGCGCGAATATCGTGAGCGCTTGCGTGAGTATGGTTATGGATCATTCGTTGCCAAGATGGGTGCCGAAGCTATCCAAGACCTTTTAAAACAAGTAGATCTTGAAAAAGAAATTGCTGAACTCAAAGAAGAGTTGAAAACAGCAACTGGACAAAAACGTGTCAAAGCCATCCGTCGTTTGGATGTTTTGGATGCCTTTTACAAGTCTGGAAACAAACCTGAATGGATGATTCTCAACATCCTTCCGGTTATTCCACCAGATCTTCGTCCAATGTTGCAGTTGGATGGTGGCCGTTTTGCCTCATCTGACTTGAATGACCTTTACCGCCGTGTTATCAACCGTAACAACCGTTTGGCTCGTTTGCTTGAGTTGAATGCACCAGGTATCATCGTTCAAAATGAGAAGCGTATGCTTCAAGAAGCAGTTGACGCTTTGATTGACAATGGTCGTCGTGGTCGTCCAATCACAGGACCAGGTAGCCGTCCTCTTAAATCATTGAGCCACATGCTTAAAGGTAAACAAGGACGCTTCCGTCAAAACTTGCTCGGTAAACGTGTTGACTTCTCAGGACGTTCCGTTATCGCCGTTGGTCCAACTCTTAAGATGTACCAATGTGGTGTGCCACGTGAAATGGCAATCGAGCTCTTTAAACCATTCGTGATGCGTGAAATTGTCGCTCGTGATATCGTGCAAAACGTCAAAGCAGCTAAACGCTTGGTGGAACGCGGAGATGAGCGTATATGGGATATCCTTGAAGAAGTGATCAAAGAACACCCAGTGCTTTTGAACCGTGCACCGACCCTTCACCGTTTGGGTATCCAAGCCTTCGAGCCAGTCTTGATTGATGGTAAGGCCCTTCGCTTGCACCCGCTTGTCTGTGAAGCCTACAATGCTGACTTTGATGGGGACCAAATGGCCATCCACGTACCGCTTTCAGAAGAAGCTCAGGCAGAAGCTCGTATCTTGATGCTAGCTGCTGAGCATATCTTGAACCCGAAAGATGGTAAACCAGTTGTTACTCCATCTCAGGACATGGTTTTGGGTAACTACTACTTGACAATGGAAGAAGCTGGTCGTGAAGGTGAAGGAATGGTCTTCAAAGACCGTGACGAAGCGGTTATGGCTTACCGTAATGGTTATGTTCACCTCCACTCACGTGTTGGTATCGCAACAGACAGCCTTAACAAACCATGGACAGAAGAGCAAAAACATAAGGTCTTGCTTACAACAGTTGGTAAAATTCTCTTCAACGACATTATGCCAGAGGGTCTACCATACTTGCAAGAACCAAACAATGCCAACTTGACAGAAGGCGTTCCAGCTAAATACTTCTTGCCACTTGGTGGAGATATCAAGGAAGCAATCAGCAATCTTGAACTTAACCCTCCATTCAAGAAGAAAAACCTTGGAAATATCATCGCTGAAATCTTCAAACGTTTCCGTACGACAGAAACTTCTGCCCTACTTGACCGTATGAAGAACCTCGGTTACCATCACTCAACTCTTGCAGGATTGACAGTGGGTATTGCCGATATCCCAGTCGTTGATGACAAGGCTGAAATCATTGAAGAATCACACAAACGTGTAGAACAAATCACAAAACAATTCCGTCGCGGTATGATCACAGATGACGAGCGTTACAATGCTGTTACAGCTGAATGGCGTGCTGCCCGTGAAAAACTTGAGAAACGTTTGATTGCCAACCAAGATCCTAAGAACCCAATCGTTATGATGATGGACTCTGGAGCCCGTGGTAACATCTCAAACTTCTCACAGCTTGCCGGTATGCGTGGTCTGATGGCGGCTCCGAACGGACGTATCATGGAATTGCCAATCCTTTCAAACTTCCGCGAAGGTCTGTCAGTACTCGAAATGTTCTTCTCAACTCACGGTGCTCGTAAAGGTATGACCGATACGGCCCTTAAGACAGCCGACTCAGGTTACTTGACTCGTCGTTTGGTTGACGTTGCCCAAGACGTTATCATCCGTGAGGACGACTGTGGAACTGACCGTGGTCTCTTGATCCGTTCTATCGCAGAAGGAAAGGAGATGATCGAGTCTCTTGAAGAGCGTCTCAATGGTCGTTACACTAAGAAAACTGTTAAACATCCAGAAACTGGTGCAGTGATTATCGGTCCAAATGAGTTGATTACAGAAGACAAGGCGCGTGAAATTGTCAATGCTGGTGTGGAAGAAGTAACTATCCGCTCTGTATTTACATGTAACACTCGTCATGGTGTCTGCCGTCACTGCTATGGTATCAACTTGGCGACTGGTGATGCGGTTGAAGTTGGTGAAGCAGTTGGTACAATCGCTGCCCAATCTATCGGGGAACCTGGTACACAGCTTACAATGCGTACCTTCCACACGGGTGGGGTTGCCTCAAATACCGATATCACTCAGGGTCTTCCTCGTGTCCAAGAAATCTTTGAAGCCCGCAATCCTAAAGGGGAAGCGGTTATCACAGAGGTTAAAGGACAAGTTACAGCTATCGAAGAAGATGCATCAACTCGTACTAAGAAAGTCTTTGTTAAGGGTGAAACTGGCGAAGGGGAATATGTCGTTCCATTTACAGCTCGTATGCGTGTAGAAGTTGGGGACCAAGTAGCGCGTGGTGCTGCTCTGACAGAAGGTTCTATCCAACCAAAACGTCTCCTTGCAGTTCGTGATGTCTTGTCAGTTGAAACTTACCTTCTCGGTGAAGTACAAAAAGTTTACCGTAGCCAAGGGGTAGAAATCGGTGACAAACACATCGAGGTAATGGTTCGTCAAATGATCCGTAAAGTTCGTGTCATGGATCCAGGTGACACAGATCTTCTCATGGGTACCCTCATGGATATCAATGACTTTACAGATGCCAACAAAGATGTCCTTATTGCAGGTGGAGTTCCAGCGACAGGTCGCCCAGTTCTTATGGGAATTACCAAAGCCTCACTTGAAACCAACAGTTTCTTGTCAGCGGCTTCCTTCCAGGAAACAACTCGTGTCCTTACTGACGCGGCTATCCGTGGTAAGAAAGACCATCTCCTTGGACTTAAAGAAAATGTTATCATCGGTAAGATCATCCCAGCAGGTACTGGTATGGCCCGTTACCGTAACCTTGAACCACAAGCTATCAACGAAGAAGAATACCTTAATCCTCCAGTAGAGGAAGAAGGAAATGAAGAGACAACAGAAGTAGTTGTGGACACTGCCGTTGAAACTGTGGAAGAAACAGTAGAATAAGAGAGAATGAGAGAGCCTTCGGGTTCTCTTTCTCTTTTCTGAAAACTTTCTCCATTTTTCCATGAAATGTGGTAAAATAAAAGAAAGAAGCTGACAAAGGAGACGAGTATGGAACAAACATTTTTTATCATTAAACCAGATGGTGTGAAAAGAGGATTAGTAGGTGAAGTGTTGAAACGCATCGAACAACGTGGATTTATAATTGAAAAATTGGAGTTGCGTTCACAGGTTTCAGAAGAGTTGATTGATCAGCACTATCAGGACTTGGTTGGTCAAAGTTTTTACCCACCGATTCGTGAATTTATGACTTCAGGCCCAGTTCTTGTAGGTATCATTTCTGGTCCCAAAGTAATTGAAACTTGGCGGACCATGATGGGTGCTACTCGTCCAGAAGAAGCTTTACCAGGAACTATTCGAGGTGATTTTGCAAAAGCTGCTGGAGAAAACCAAGCTATTCAAAATGTTGTGCATGGTTCAGATTCAGAAGAGTCAGCTAAGCGAGAAATTACTCTTTGGTTTGACGGAAAGTAGTAAAAGTTTGATGTAAGGGTTACTTGCATCAAACTTTTTTGCATTTTAGAGTAGAAAACTGACAGTTGAGAAATATTCTAGCAATGGTGAGGATTTCTAGCCTATAATAAGAGCAAGTAAGGGAGGAAGAATGATGGAAAAAATGAAAAAGCAAATTCGTATTTTGTTATTGCTGACAGTTTTTGGTATTAGTAGCTGTTCTTGTTTAAGTTTATCGACTTGGGCCTTGATGTTAAATCAAAACTGCTTCTATTATTTAGTAGGTATGTTGCTCCTTGCCAGTATTGGGGCAGGGATAAACTACTATAGAGGGCAGGGAAATCAATCTTATTCAGTTTTTAAGGAAGATAAGCAACAATTCTTGTATAGTCTCTTGCTATTAGTAAATATTTTGGGTTTAGCTTTAATTGTCATAGAGCATATCCTTGCAGGAAATACATCCGTAGAAGGGGGTGTGGAAGCCTTTCTACCGAGTTTCTTTTTCTTATTTGGTATTGATTTGTTAGTTTTTCTGCCGATTCAGAAGTATGTAAATGGATTGAAAAAGATTTTTGGAAAGAAGGAAATGTGTTTTATTAGTGGATTAGCTATTCTAATCTTTCTCAGAAATCCTTGGATGCTATTATCCATGACCTTTTATATTGCCTTGGGAATGCTATTTCTAGAACTGTTGGTGCCAAAAGTCATTCGTTGGGAAGTTTCATTTTACAGTCATTTGATGAGAGATATCTTGTTAGTTGTCTTTTTACTGTTCCTATTTTAAGATCATAACAAGGATTGGCTCAAGTTTTTAATTCATAATATGGAATTCAGAGATAATACCTAGACAAAGAACAAGTTTTTGGTATAATAGAAACATGTACACTAAAAACGAAGAAGAGTTACAGTCCTTAGGGGAACGTTTGGGCTATTTATTAGAAAAGAATGATGTCTTAATTCTAACTGGAGAACTTGGAGCAGGCAAAACGACCTTTACAAAAGGTCTTGCTAAAGGATTACAGATTACTCAGATGATTAAGAGTCCAACCTACACTATCGTAAGAGAGTATGAAGGTCGTCTTCCTCTTTATCATTTAGATGTTTACCGCATTGAGGGGGATGCTGATTCTATTGATTTAGATGAGTTTCTCTTTGGTGGCGGGGTGACTGTCATCGAGTGGGGACATCTTTTAGGTGATGCCTTACCAGATACTTATTTAGAATTGGAAATTCTAAAAGAAGAAGACGGTCGCAGGCTGAATTTCCAAGCAAAGGGTTTACGTGCAGAAAAACTCTTAGAGGAGCTTCAACATGGAGTATGAGTTGCTCATTAGGGAAGCAGAAGTTGAAGATGCGGCTGAGTTAGTATCATTTTTAAATCGTGTCAGTGTAGAAACAGATTTTACCAGTCTGGACAGGGATGGCATTTTGATGACAGATACTGAGATGGAGTTGTTTTTGGATAAACAGGCTCATTCAGAAAATCAAATCACTTTACTAGCCTTGCTGAATGATGAAATTGCTGGTATTGTAAATATTACAGCTGACCAGCGCAAGAGAGTCCGTCATATCGGTGATCTCTTCATTGTGATTGGAAAAAGATATTGGAATAATGGCTTGGGAAGTTTTTTGTTAGAAGAAGCGATAGAGTGGGCACAAGCAAGTGGCATTTTGCGTCGTCTCCAACTGACTGTCCAAACTCGTAATCAAGCTGCAGTTCATTTATATCAAAAGCATGGCTTTGTAATTGAAGGTAGACAAGAGCGCGGTGCGTACATAGAAGAAGGGAAATTTATAGATGTTTACCTGATGGGTAGACTGATAGATTGATAGAAATATGGTTAAAAAAATTATTGGAATGGTGCTAGCTTTTCTAGCTGTGACAGTTTTGGGTGTGGGTGTTTTTGCTTATACCATTTATCAACAAGGTACAGAAACTTTATCAAGAACTTATAAAAAAATTGGTGAAGAAACCAATGTTATTGAGGCGACTGAACCCTTAACGATCCTTTTAATGGGAGTTGATACTGGAAATATGGAACGAACTGACCCTTGGGAGGGAAATAGTGATTCCATGATTCTCTTGACGGTTAATCCGCACACGAAAAAGACAACGATGTTGAGTTTGGAACGTGATATCTTGACTAAAATTCAGCATAAAGATGGTCAGATTGAGGAAGCAAAACTAAACGCTGCATATGCGGGTGGAGGTGCAGAATTAGCTATCTCAACTATTCAGAAAATGATGAATATTCATATCGATCGTTACGTTATGGTGAATATGCAGGGGCTGCAACAATTGGTTGATGCAGTTGGCGGGGTGACTGTAAATAATACACTCGGTTTTCCAATTTCGATTACTGACCAGGAAGAATTTAATAAAATTTCCATTGGTGTTGGACAGCAAACTCTAAATGGTGAAGAAGCTCTTGTTTATTCTCGCATGCGCTACCAGGACCCAGAAGGGGACTACGGACGTCAGAAGCGTCAGCGTGAAGTCATTCAAAAGGTTGTTGAAAAAGTTCTTAGCTTGAATAGTGTTACTCACTATCAGTCTATCTTAAAAGCCCTAAGTACCAATATGCAGACCAACATTGATTTATCAGCGAAAAGTATTCCACAATTACTTGGTTATCAAGATTCCTTCAAGAATATTGAAACACATCAATTGCGTGGAGAAGATGCGGAACTGCAGGGGATTTCTTACCAGATTGTTACAACTGAGCATATGTTAGAAATGCAAAATCTATTGAGAACTTCACTTGATAAACCGAAGGTGACAGAGTTAGATACAAATGCAGTCTTATATGAAAATGTTCTCGGAAATCAAAATGGTATCGGTTTGGGAACAGGTACGATTACTAGTACAAGAAATCAAGAAGATGTAGAATAATCTAATTTATAGTTGAAATCGTGGGAAATTTCCTGCGATTTTTTCAAAAAAGTACGAATAGATAGGTAGGAGGAAACATGAAAGCAGAAATCATTGCTGTTGGAACAGAGATTTTGACAGGACAGATTGTCAATACCAATGCTCAGTTTTTATCAGAAAAACTAGCAGAGATTGGGGTAGACGTATATTTTCAGACGGCTGTAGGAGACAATGAAGCTCGTCTCTTATCCCTTCTTGAGATTGCCAGTCAACGTAGCAGTCTGGTGATTTTGACAGGTGGTTTGGGGCCAACTGAGGACGATCTAACCAAACAAACCCTAGCTAAATTTTTAGGGAAAGAATTAGTCTTCGATCCTCAGGCGCAGGAGAAGTTGGATGTCTTTTTTGCCCAGAGACCAGACTATGCCCGAACACCGAATAATGAAAGACAAGCTCAACTTGTAGAAGGGGCGACTCCACTACCAAACGAAACAGGACTGGCTGTGGGGGGAATATTGGAAGTCGATGGAGTGAACTATGTCGTCCTTCCCGGTCCACCAAGTGAATTAAAACCCATGGTTTTAAACCAACTTCTACCTAAGTTGATGACAGGGAGTAAGCTATATTCCCGCGTTCTTCGTTTCTTTGGGATTGGCGAAAGTCAGTTGGTTACGATTTTGTCTGATTTGATTGATAATCAAACAGATCCGACCTTGGCCCCTTATGCTAAGACAGGAGAAGTCACTCTGCGTCTGTCAACAAAGGTTAGCAGTCAAGAAGAGGCGAATCAAGCGCTGGATATCTTGGAAAATCAAATCTTGGACCGCCAGACTTT
Organism: Streptococcus mitis; assembly: GCA_965245755.1. Lineage (GTDB taxonomy): Bacteria > Bacillota > Bacilli > Lactobacillales > Streptococcaceae > Streptococcus > Streptococcus mitis_DY. Next base: position 43,299 of record CBDFAU010000001.1, read on the forward strand.
CGAAGGAATTTCTTTACGAGAACTTTGTTATGGTTATGGGGAAGAGTCCAGTTTAGCTAGCATTGTGGTAGAAGAGCTGAAAAAACAAGGGAAAACCATCACGGCTGCTGAGAGTTTGACGGCAGGGCTTTTCCAAGCCACTGTGGCAGATTTTTCGGGTGCATCAAGTATATTCAAGGGTGGTTTTGTGACCTATAGCTTGGAGGAAAAATCAAGGATGTTGGATATTCCTGCCAAGGATTTAGAAGAACAGGGTGTGGTGTCTGAATTTACAGCGCAGAAGATGGCTGAGCAGGCACGAAGTAAGACCCAGTCTGATTTTGGTCTTAGTTTGACTGGAGTGGCAGGACCAGATAGCCTAGAAGGGTATCCAGCTGGGACAGTCTTCCTAGGATTGGCACAGGAGCATGGAACTGAGGTCATCAAGGTTAATATTGGAGGCAGAAGTCGAGCAGATGTACGTCACATTGCGGTTATGCATGCCTTTAACCTAGTTCGCAAGGCTTTATTAAGTGACTAACTTTTGATATAATAGTAGATAGGTCTGAGGACCATTAGAATGTAGGAGAATAGAATGGCGAAAAAACCAAAAAAATTAGATGAAATTTCAAAAAAATTCGGGGCAGAACGTGAAAAAGCCTTGAATGACGCTCTTAAATTGATTGAGAAAGACTTTGGTAAGGGTTCAATCATGCGTTTGGGTGAACGTGCAGAGCAAAAGGTTCAAGTGATGAGTTCCGGTTCCTTGGCTCTTGATATTGCCCTTGGTTCAGGTGGTTATCCTAAGGGACGTATCATCGAAATCTACGGACCAGAGTCATCTGGTAAGACAACAGTTGCTCTTCATGCAGTTGCGCAAGCGCAAAAAGAAGGTGGTATTGCAGCCTTTATCGATGCGGAACATGCCCTCGATCCAGCTTATGCTGCGGCCCTTGGTGTCAATATTGACGAATTGCTCTTGTCACAACCAGACTCAGGAGAGCAAGGTCTTGAGATTGCAGGAAAATTGATTGACTCAGGTGCTGTAGATCTTGTCGTAGTCGACTCAGTGGCTGCCCTTGTACCTCGTGCGGAAATTGATGGAGATATCGGAGATAGCCACGTTGGTTTGCAGGCTCGTATGATGAGCCAGGCCATGCGTAAACTTGGTGCTTCTATCAATAAAACCAAAACAATTGCCATCTTTATCAACCAATTACGTGAAAAAGTTGGGGTCATGTTTGGAAATCCAGAAACAACTCCTGGTGGACGTGCTCTGAAATTCTACGCATCAGTCCGTTTGGATGTTCGTGGAAGCACACAGATCAAGGGAACTGGTGACCAAAAAGATACCAATGTCGGTAAAGAAACCAAGATCAAGGTCGTGAAAAACAAGGTAGCTCCACCATTTAAGGAAGCCTTCGTTGAAATCATGTACGGAGAAGGGATTTCTAAGACTGGTGAACTTTTGAAGATCGCAAGCGATTTGGATATCATCAAAAAAGCAGGAGCTTGGTATTCTTACAAGAATGAGAAAATTGGGCAAGGTTCTGAAAATGCTAAGAAATACTTGGCAGATAACCCAGAAGTCTTTGATGAGATTGACCATCAAGTCCGTGTTCAATTTGGTTTGATTGATGGAGAAGAAGTTGCTGAAAGCAAAAAAGAAGAAGCAGTTCAAGTAGACTCTGTGAATGAAGAAGTTACACTTGACCTAGGCGACGAGCTTGAAATCGAAATTGAAGAATAAGTTGTCAAAGTAGTGGAGAAATCCGCTGCTTTTTTGGTTTTTGATTCAAGTTTTTAGATCATCTATAGTTTGCTGTTTCTTGTCGCTCTTTTCGAAAGCTGATATAATAGCCTTATGAATAAAAAACGAACAGTGGACCTGATACATGGTCCGATTCTTCCCTCACTTTTGAGTTTTGCCTTCCCAATCTTGCTATCAAATATTTTTCAACAGCTCTATAATACTGCTGATGTCTTGATTGTTGGACGATTTCTTGGTCAAGAATCCTTGGCTGCAGTAGGAGCGACGACAGCGATTTTTGACCTGATTGTAGGTTTTACTCTTGGTGTTGGCAATGGCATGGGAATTGTCATTGCCCGTTATTATGGAGCTCGGAATTTCACTAAAATCAAGGAGGCAGTAGCAGCCACCTGGATTTTAGGTGCGCTTTTGAGTATTGTAGTTATGCTGCTGGGCTTTCTTGGTTTGTATCCTCTCTTGCAATACCTAGATACTCCTGCAGAAATTCTTCCCCAGTCCTATCAATATATTTCTATGATTGTGACCTGTGTCGGTGTCAGCTTTGCCTATAATCTCTTTGCAGGTTTATTGCGGTCCATTGGGGACAGTCTGGCAGCCCTTGGATTTCTGATTTTCTCTGCCTTGGTTAATGTGATTCTGGATCTCTATTTTATTACGCAATTGCATCTGGGGGTTCAATCGGCGGGACTTGCTACCATCATTTCGCAAGGCTTATCAGCGGTTCTCTGCTTTTATTATATCCGTAAGAGTGTGCCAGAACTTTTGCCTCAACTCAAGCATTTCAAATGGGATAAGACCTTGTACGCGGATCTCTTAGAGCAAGGTTTGGCTATGGGCTTGATGAGTTCAATTGTATCTATCGGCAGTGTGATTTTACAGTCTTCTGTCAATACTTTTGGAGCCGTGATTATTAGTGCCCAGACGGCAGCTCGACGTATTATGGCTTTTGCCCTTCTTCCTATGACTGCTATTTCTGCTTCGATGACGACCTTTGCTTCTCAGAATCTAGGAGCTAAACGACTAGACCGCATTGTTCAAGGACTTCGAATCGGCAGTCGTTTAAGTATATCCTGGGCAGTTTTTGTTTGTATCTTCCTCTTTTTTGCCAGTCCAGCCTTGGTTTCCTTCTTGGCTAGTTCGACAGATGGCTACTTGATAGAAAATGGAAGTCTCTATCTGCAAATCAGTTCAGCCTTCTATCCTATTTTGAGTCTCTTATTGATTTATCGCAATTGTTTGCAGGGTTTGGGGCAAAAAGTCCTTCCGCTGGTTTCTAGCTTTATCGAACTAATCGGGAAAATCGCTTTTGTGGTCTTGATTATCCCTTGGGCAGGCTATAGAGGAGTTATTCTTTGCGAACCCTTAATCTGGGTTGCCATGACCATTCAACTGTATTTCTCACTGTTTCGTCACCCCCTGATAAAAGAAGGCAAGGCTATCTTGGCAACAAAAGTGTCATCATAGCTTGATTTGCTGAATAAAATCCATTTCCTCTAGTGAAAATCGAAAAAACTTGTGTTATAATAAGAAAGATTAAAATGTGAAAAAAGGAGATTCCTAATGGGACGTAAATGGGCCAATATCGTAGCCAAGAAAACGGCTAAAGATGGAGCTAACTCTAAAGTATATGCAAAATTTGGTGTAGAAATCTATGTAGCAGCTAAAAAAGGTGATCCAGATCCAGAATCAAACTCAGCCTTGAAATTCGTTATCGACCGTGCTAAACAAGCCCAAGTGCCAAAACACGTTATCGATAAGGCTTTGGACAAGGCTAAAGGAAACACAGACGAAACCTTTACAGAAGGACGTTACGAAGGTTTTGGACCAAACGGTTCTATGCTGATTGTTGATACTTTGACTTCAAATGTCAACCGTACAGCGGCTAATGTCCGTGCAGCTTTTGGTAAAAATGGCGGAAACATGGGCGCTTCAGGTTCGGTTTCATACCTCTTTGACAACAAAGGTGTTATTGTATTTGCAGGTGAAGATGCGGACGCAGTCTTTGAGCAATTGCTTGAAGCAGATGTGGATGTGGATGATGTAGAATCAGAAGAAGGTACAATCACAGTTTACACAGCTCCAACTGACCTTCATAAGGCTATCGTTGCCCTTCGTGAGTCAGGTATCGAAGAATTCCAAGTGACTGAATTGGAAATGATTCCTCAGTCAGAAGTGGAATTGTCAGGCGATGACCTTGAAACCTTTGAAAAACTTTACAGCGTTCTCGAAGACGACGAAGACGTACAAAAAATCTACACAAACGTAGACGGATTCTAATGACAAAAAAATAACCCTTGAAAATCCAGTATTTCCAAGGGTTATTGTTATTTTGTGCGAATGAAAGGGGCAGGAAAGGGGCAAAATTAAAAAATACTATCTAATGTTTCTACGAGTTTACCCTCCATATCTTGTGTAGTGTGGGAGTATATTTCTAAAGTCATTTTTGCGTTTGAGTGACCAACACGATCCATTATTGATTTGATAGGCAATCCAGACTCTGCTAAAAACGAGATGTGAGAATGTCTGAAAATATGACTAGATAAATTTTTTTCTATTCCAGCTTTCGCACCGTATTTTTTTATAGCTTGAATAAAAGATGCTAATGTTATTGGGCTATTCCAGACTTCTAAGCAAAAGATATAATCATCATCTTTTAGCGGCTGATAGCGTTCAGTGAGGCGGATCACTTGACGTTGTATGGCCTCTATAACTGCATCTGATACCAATATTGTTCTAATAGATTTTGCGGTTTTTGGCAATGTTTTTATTTTGTTTACTGAATCAAAATTACCTGTAATCTCAATTTTTTTATTTTGGAAGTCTATATTTTTGAGTTGTAATGCGGTCAACTCTCCATATCTCATGCCAGTAAGAGCAAGAACCGTTACCATATCGGCATATTTTTGTTGATACGGTTGGTTGTTTAGTGCCTCTATTAATGTTTTGATTTCTTGCATAGTCAAAAACTTGTTGCGCTTTTTTTCAATATCTTCTAACGTTTCCGGCTTTTTAGGAATAACCGTGTAATTAACCTCGTTATTTTCGATATAGGAGTATTGAACTGCATAATCGAAGATGCTTTTGAGTCTGCTGCGGACTCTATAAGCTGTATGATAGCCATTGATATCAATAATATTTTCAATCTTGCTCTGGATATATCGTCTATCAATATTAGCTAGTAAAGTTTCAGATAGTATTTCTTTTTTCATAGTTGCATCAACAAAAGTATAATTGTGTTTTGTTGATTCCTTTACTGTTTGCGCCCATGATTTATAGAAAAGGTTATAGATTTCTTCAAATGTAATGCTTTCTACTTGTTTTGTGCTGAGTTTTTTATTTATCTTCTCTTGCAACAAGATGGCAGCTTGATTTCTTGCCTGGGGAGTTTTCTTCTCCATCGTGACTGAGACTTTTTTTAATTTCTCAGTATATGGATCTTTGTAACGCTCAAAAAATTTGTATTTTCCGTTGGGAAGTTCTTCCATCCACATTGCGTTTACCTCACTTTTTTGTTAAAATGGGTATAAGAAAACGACCTTTTGAATGGTTGTTTCTTATACAGGATATCCTCACACTCAAAATTTGGCGATGGCGAGTGTGGGGATTTTTTTATTGTACGATGATTTCACCAACAGGGATAATATCTTTCTGTTTTGAAGATTTAGCGATTAGGTCATATTGGTCAGCAGATTTTTCATAACCAAGGGAAAGAGTAGCATTGTCGTCTGGTAACTTTTTAGCAAATTCAGAAATAGCCATACGAATCAAAGTGATTGCATTGTTTTGGTCAGTGGTAGCAGAATTAGAATTAACTGCATCCAGAGATTCTTTTGCGCTATCCTTAGCTGTTCCAGTTAGCAAAATCATGATTGTGTCATGCGGTTCGGATGAATCTGAATCGATTACATCGTTTTGAATTTTTACGCTTATTGCGCCAGTTGATTCAGGATCTAATTTTGACTTGATTTCAGAAATTAGATTGTCGTATTTACTGTTATCTACTTTGGCTTTTGTGTTTGTAGAAGTAGTATTTTTTTGCTCCGTTTTTGGTTGCTCCGAGCTATTTTTAGTAGTCGATTGATTGTTAGAGCAAGCTACTAGAACGGTAGCAGAAAGTAAAATAGCTGACGTGCTTAGTAGTTTTTTCATGGGTATTCTCCTTTATTTTCTAGCCAACTAGGGCTTTGTATTCTTCCTTAACCATAACCTCGTCAGCTATGGTTTTTAAATTGTACTTTTCCATAAAGACCAAGTAATTAAATACGGTCTTATCTTCAGCGATATCTAATTCAGCTTTCATGAGATGATGAATCATGTTGCGATTTGCTTCCAACTCACATCTCTCACGGAAATTTTCGTAGATATCTGGCAAGTGGTTGCGATGCCCTATTTCATGCAGAGCGACTTGAACCCTCTTATCTTCAGAGATTGCGTCGCTAAGGAACATTGTTTTTAAAGCAGGAATATAAAATGCTTCATCAGGAAACAAGACATCTTCAAAGACCTCTATTTTGATACCTAAATTAGAGGCAAGTTCTTTTTCAGTCATATAGACTATCCTTTTCGTAGATAAATTTCGATAATATTCTGGATTGCTTTTTTATCTTCGTCTGATAATGGCTTACCATTGAAGCGCATAGCAGTTGAAGCGAGTTCTTCAACATTTACCTCTTTGCCTTCAAAAAAGAATTGCTCTTTTGAGTTGGCGATGTTGGGGTTATCTGTACGACCAAGTAAGTAGTCTGTAGATACGTTGAAGTAGTCTGCGATTTTGGATATATGTTCAGCAGATGGAGTCTTTTTATTTTTAAGACTATAAATGTAATTTTTCCCCAAACCAACCCTATCTTCTAAAGTATTTAGAGAAATTCCCTGCTTTTTAGCTAAACTTTTAATTTTTTCGAATGTCTCAAACATTGATACATCAACCTTTCTGAAGCATTACAAAAAAATATTTTATTTTTTCGTCTAAAACACTTGACAAAATTTAGACGAACGACTAAAATAGTATTTGTAAGTAATTAACAACTAAAAAAACAACTAAGAAATAAATTATAAAAAATGTTTTGGCGAACGGTATTTATAGATTTATTAGTGTTTTTATTATGTTTTCATTTTAGACGAACATCTAAAAAAAGTCAAGCGAAAAGATAAAAAATAGTTAAAATTTTAGTTGTTTCTTATTTACAAAATAAGTAAAGAGGGAGGAGCGTATATGCCAGATATCACAAACGGTCGTGAAAAGGTTAATACTTTCTTGAAAGAGAAAGGAATCAAAAAAACAACTCTAGCGGTTGCTTATGGCTTTAAACGACAGGAAGTAACAAATATTCTAAGTGGAACGACGAAGGGCCCACGAGCGAACAGTTTCATTCTTCAGGTCATTGAAGATTATGGGATTGAGTAGGAGGAAGGATGAAAGAAAATATAGAACATCTTCATGAACGCATAAAGCATTTTCAGTCATTGATTGATTATATGTCTGAGCATGGGCAAAGGTATTATTTAGAAAAAGATTGGTTTGATAACCCAACTCTAATTTCTATAGAAGAAGCAAAAAAAGAAGTAGAACTAGCTCAGAAAAAGCTGGAACTACTTACTAGACGATCTGTTATTGGATGTATTTTGCAATTACTGCACCGATTATTCCACCTAAGATAAGGTTTATAATCCATAGAATCACTTGTCCATAGGTTGTTTCCTGAAAGGTGGAATAAAGTCCCTTGACAGATACTCCCCTGATTGTCCATATAGACACGTTGGTCTTCAATGTTTTATTGATAGCATGTGTAATAAATGTGGAGAACAGATTAACTTTACTTGAAGTTGACATACTGAGTTTAACGTATTCCCCATTGTCGAAAGCTTCAGCTTCATCTTTGCCAGTGAGGAATTGCTTAGGATTGAAACTATTCAAATGCAGTAGTTTTTCAATGTGTGGATTCTCAATATAATTACCACCATATAGTAATTTGAACAAGTGACCAAGGTCTATTTTCTTGTCGTTATCAATAGCGACTGGTGAACCACCAAGAACTTTGAATCGTTGTTCTAGAGCATTGAAACCGAAGACGCTATCTCTCATATTCCAATGAATCCAAGTTTTATCGGAGTTTTTGTCTACAAATGCAAAGAAATCATTTAGCAATTCTTTTTCGATAATTCTGTAATTCTCATCTGTGATAGGAGTGTGTAACATTTCAGAGTATTGATGAATTGAAAAGTTATTCGTTTGAGCATTATTGAATTGACGAACGGATATCGATGCAATTCTGGGACTTTTCCCTCCTAAATTGTAGAAACTTTCGCACGAATAATGAATAATGAGATATTTTTCTGGTTTGTTTTCGATTTCTTTTAATACACCAGAAGCGTATTTGTAATCTGTATATCGGGACATCTTTAACCTCAGATAATATTTTTTTATTAATCATTATACCAAATTTAGAAAGGAATTAGAGTATGAGCGGAACAACATCATCAAATAAACTTAGTCAGATTGATCTGGAAATCAAACGATTTCTAACTGTTCCTTTAAGATTAAAAATTTTACGAGAATGCTTGTTGTATTTGTTCTTCAAAATGGCCAATGATACGACAGACATAACAGTAGAGAAGTCGACCGTACATTCTAGCGATGGAACAAGCAAGACAATCTATACAGTAACTGTGTATGACTAAAAAAGCACCTGACAAAGTCAGGCGCATACTTAAATAACTAACTGAATTATAACACGAAAGGAGCAAAAATGGAAGCAGTTGAAATTGTAAGAATTAAAGATGTGATTATTGAAAAAGTCTCTGCTAATGATGAAGAATTAGAACACATCTTTGGATGCTCAAAGCGACAAGCGGGAGACATGAGACGTGAGATGAAGAAGTTGCCTAGCCAACAGAAGCATCTTAGGAATGATGGTCAACTTGTAACTATTAAAGGTTTTGATGCTTATCTGCAATATCGTGGGACTCAAGCTTGGGAAAAAGAAATGGTGAAAAGCAAGAAAATGAGGTCAGTCGGATGAACCTACTAGCAAGAATTAAAAACTACTTTTCGGAAGAGGTCGAAGAAACCAATCTCGACTGGAAAGAGGTCGCTCTGGACCTCAATCAATCACTGATTGAATCACAGGAAAAACTTCAAAATGCCAATCAGCGTATTGCTGATCTTGAAAAAATTGTAGCAATCTACAAAGAAAAGGAGAATGTAAAATGATGGAATACATTTATCTGGTAACAATCATCGGAATCGTCCTGTGGTCGCTAGTAAATAAACTAGATGACCACGCTGAAATGAAACAAAAAGAGCGTCAGCTGATGGCGAGCAATATTGCACGCATGAATCTGAGAAATTCAGATAAGCAATTTACTTATGATGTAGAACCGCCTGTGGGACTCGCAAAAGGTGTAGAAGAAGGAGTTTAAAATGGTTCGAAATAAATTGACAGATTTAACCAATACTCTTTTTGCCCAACTAGAAACGTTGGACGACAGGGATCTTACAGCAGATGAATTAAAGGTAGAATTACAGCGCTCGAAACAAATGGTCGCTATCTCAGGTCAAATCTTACAAGCAGGTCAATTGGCCTTGGATGCCGAGAAGTTCAAAGACAAGGTAGGTGAAGTCAATGCCCCAATCGCTTTGCTGGAAGGATGAGTACACAGAGTACATGCATGAAATATGCCCTGGTCGATTAACTCCCGAAGTAACTAGGTTACTAAATGAGAAATTTGGTACGAATTACAACAAGACTCAAATCGGCGGTGTGCGTAAACGTTTAGGCTTGCTTGTTGGTGAAGCCTATCAAGGTCGATTGCTGACGAGGGAGCAACATGATTATCTTGTGTCAATTCAAAAAAATAAGATTTCTCATGATGTCGCAAACGAAATGAACCAAAAATTTGGCTTATCACTAACTGAGAAACAGATTAAAAGTTATCGAAGAAATAATAATCTACATAGTGGCTTGACAGGAAGATTCGAGAAAGGTCAGACCCCTCACAATAAGGGGAAGAAATACCCAAATATGCCAAAAAACAGCGGGCAGTTCAAAAAAGGTAATAGACCTCCGAATTATGTACCTGTCGGTACTATCAACTACACAACAGACGGTTATCCGAAAGAAAAGATTGGAGAGCCTAATCGATGGGTTTTGAAACATCGTAAAGTGTGGGAGGACCATCACGGGCCGATACCAAAAGGGTATTCTGTCTGCTTCCTGGACAGAAATAAGACCAATTATGATATCTCTAACCTTATTCTTTTATCGAATGAAGAACTTGCTCGAATGAATCAGAATAATTACTTTAGTTCAGATCCGGAATTGACTAGGTTAGGAGCAGGTATCACAAAATTAAGTAGAAAAATAAAACAACAGGAGTAACAAATGGTAACAATCAATAAACTAGAAATCGAAAACGTCAAGCGCGTGAAGGCGGTCAAACTAGAGCCGTCAGCGACTGGCTTGACAATCGTGGGTGGAAATAACAACCAGGGGAAAACAAGCGTGCTGGACGCGATTGCTTGGGCGTTTGGTGGTAATAAGTATAAACCTAGCCAAGCTCAGAGAGAAGGCAGTACAATCCCGCCTAGTCTTAAAATCACGCTATCAAACGGCTTGATTGTTGAGCGTAGTGGAAAGAACAGCACTCTCAAGGTCATTGACCCAAGCGGTAACAAGGCTGGTCAAAACTTATTGGATAGCTTCGTGGAAGAGCTGGCTATCAACTTGCCAAAATTCATGGAGCAGACTAGCAAAGAGAAGGCTAAAACTCTGTTGCAGATTATCGGAGTTGGTCCGCAATTGACTGAACTGGAAATGCAGGAGAAAGCCAAATACGATGAACGTCATGCAATCGGTGTGATTGCTGACCAGAAAGAAAAGTTTGCTAAAGAGCAACCGTACTACCCTGATGCACCGAAAGAGCTGGTCTCTATCGCTGAACTTATCCAACAACAACAAGCTATCCTTGCGAAAAATGGCGAGAACGCCCGTAAGCGCCAGAATTTAGTAGTTATCCAAAATCAACACGATTCAGCAGTTGCAGAGGTTGAACGATTGGAGCAATTGCTGGCCGATGCCAAATCGAAAAAAGAACAGCTAGCTCAAGACTTGGCTATCGCGAATACAGATGCCATGGACCTTATCGATGAATCTACTGAAGAAATTGAAAAGAGCATCGCAGAGATTGACGAAATCAATCGTAAAGTTCGTGCTAATCTTGACAAAGATAAAGCCGAAGAAGATGCCAAAGGCTATCGCGAGCAATATAAGGAACTTGATAATGTGATTGCTGATATCCGCAAGCAGAAAACAGACTTGCTTACCAATGCAGACTTGCCGTTGCCAGGCTTATCCGTGGATGATGGCGAACTGCTCTATCTTGGCCAGCGCTGGGATAATATGTCTGGTAGTCAGCAATTACAAGTGGCGACTGCTATTGTGCGCAAATTGAAGCCAGAATGTGGATTCGTGCTAATCGATAAGCTGGAACAAATGGATCAGCTAACTTTGCAAGAATTCGGCGCATGGCTTGAGCAAGAAGGCTTGCAAGCAATTGCTACCAGAGTTTCAACGGGCGGAGAGTGCTCCGTGATTATCGAAGATGGTTACAGCGTCGAACCCGAAACAATTCAAACACCGCAAGGGTGGCAAGGCGGATTCTAAAAAAAGAAAGAAGGAAACATTATGAAACACACAGACAAATTCGCAGTATTAAGAAATAAAGAAACAGGAACTTTTGTAAACAACTATAAAAGCAAAACAGGAACGTTTGCTTATTCTCTTGAATATACAGATGATCTTAGACGCGCTGCAAAAAATGAACTCAAGGCAATCGAAGACCAAAAAGAAGACTTTGAAAAATTAGCAAACGCGCTCGGTTGTGAAATTTTAGTCGTCGAAGCAGAATACACACTAAAAACACTTGATGGCAAAGAGCCGGAAGAAATAACCGAAGATATTGAAGACGCGAAACGAAAATATATCAAAGAACTTCTAAAAGGCTTGCTAAACGACGACGGGGAGGACTAAAAAATGCAGATTACTAGAGGAAAACGGGCGCGAGCTCAAAAGGTAGTTATCTACGGTCCGGAAGGAATTGGCAAGTCCACATTTGCAGCTGAATTCCCAAATGCGGTTTTTATCGATACGGAAGGCTCGACAGATAACATGGATGTGGCACGATTAGATAAGCCGACAAGCTGGACCATGCTTATCAATGAGATTGCTTTTATCAAAGCAAATCCGACTGAGTGCGGGACACTCGTCATTGATACGATTGACTGGGCGGAAGCATTGGCAGTAGCTCACGTTTGCTCACAACACGGAAAACAAGGGATTGAAGACTTTGGCTGGGGTAAAGGTTATACCTATGTTCAGGAAGAAATGGGGCGTTTCTTAAATGTCTTATCTGACCTAGTTGATATGGGTATCAATGTAGTATTGACTGCACACGCTCAGATTAAGAAATTTGAACAACCAGACGAGATGGGGTCTTATGATCGTTACGAGTTGAAACTTGGCCAAAAGACAGGGTCTAAGACTGCTCCACTGGTCAAAGAATGGGCAGATATGGTTTTATTCGCCAATTACAAGACCTTGGTCATGACGACAGACAACGGTAAGAAGAAGGGGCAAGGTGGTGAGCGCGTGATGTACACTAACCATCGGCCGGCTTGGGATGCCAAGAATCGTCATGGATTGCCAGATGAAATGCCGTTCCATTACGCAGGAATCGCTCATATCTTTGCAGTCCAACAAGTACAAGCGCCTGCGCCACAACCTCCAATAGCTCCGGCGCATCAGCAGACTGTACAGCAAGCCCCTGAGCAAGTCCAAGAGGAATTGCCTCTCGATATGTCACAGGTCGCTGAAAAACCTCAAAATGAAGCCCCTAGCAATACTCAGACACCACCAGCGCAATATCATGCAAGCTTGCCTAAGAGTTTGACGGACCTCATGACGCAAGGCGACGTGACGGAAGAAGAGCTCCAAAAAGTTGCATACATACGAGGTCACTTTCCGCTGGGCACACCAATCGAAAACTTCCCGCTTGATTATTGGGATATGATTGTTGCACACTGGCAGGCGACTATGGAAGTTATTCAAAATCAAGTACGAGCAGACCCTGAACTGCCCTTCTAGATGTAGATTCTGGGAATTAGAAATCATAGCAAAATACAATAAGGAGTATCTATGAAAGATAAAACTATTCAAATTGATTTGTCAAAAATCGCAAATACAGCCTTACAAGAAAAGGTTGACAAAGAACTTGAAAAAGTCCTTGAGAACATTCTGGATCTCAATACAGAAGCCAAGGCAACTCGTAAGGTCACTATTATACTGACGATGTCAACAGACGATGAGCGTACAGTCGTTAAGACAGGTATGGAAGTCAAATCTACCTTGGCACCACAGAAAGGTGTTGCAACAACTGTTATTGTTGGTCGTGATGACACTGGTAAAATTCACGCAAATGAGCTCAAAAGCGGCATCCCTGGTCAGACATATTTTGACGATAATGGGGACATGAGAACCGACACTGGTGATCTCATCGAAAAAGTGGAACAACAGGAAAAATCTAAAATCATTGATTACAATCAAAAGAAAGCAGGTAACTAACTATGACAGAAAATCTCAAAGAAGCATTATCTTACGCAGTTGAACTAGCAGGTAAAGAAAAGAAAATCATTCGTTCAGAGACAGGGAAGGAATATTTTGACAGCAATGAATATGACTTACAGGAACTTAACCCTCGTAAGTACGCACCTATCCTTGAGCTTCAGACACTCAAAAGTCTAGTTGACTATCTCAAATCAGATAACGATTTCATCAGTGATCGTAAACTTGTAGTTGTCGTGGACAGTTTCCAAAAAGTATCTGTATATGATCAAGTTGATTTTGAAAATGGTAAACGTCCTCAGCTCGTATCTGTAAAAGCAACTGTTCCAGTTATTCCGTTCAGTAATTGGCGCGACCAGGAAGAATTCAATATTATGCTGCAGTCTATGTTTATCGATGATGCAGACCGTAATTTGGTTTTGGATTTTGCTAGCCATTTGAAAATCGAAAAAGGTGCAGAAGTACAGGACAATGGCATCAGTCAAATGGCTACGGTTCGCGATGGTGTAGCAAGCTTAGCACAAGCTAAGACTCCAAATCCAGTAACCTTGCGACCATATCGTACTTTCAACGAAGTGGAACAACCAGCAAGTCAATTCGTCTTCCGCATCAACAAATCGGCGAATCTCGCACTTTTTGAAGCAGATGGGGGTAAATGGAAATTAGAAGCCGTCGAAAGCATCGCAAATTATTTAAAAAATGAACTTGCTAGCAACAAAAAAATTACTATTTTAGCTTAAAGGAGAAATCAACATGACACAACAATACAACAACTTTGATCACGAAATTGGTTGGGAAGATACGATCGAAAAAGACTCGGATTTCGTCCTCTTGCCTGACGGCTTGTACCATTTTACAGTCGTTGACATGGAACGTACACGACACACGCCAAATCCGCAAAATCCAGGTAAACTACCAGCATGTAATAAGGCTATCGTCAGCATCAAGATTGTAGCTAACGAAGGCGAGACCGAACTGCGCCACAACCTATTCTTACACAGCTCAACTGAAGGAATGCTATCTGCTTTCTTTGCTGCAATCGGCCAAAAGAAAAAGGGCGAACCGCTTCGCATGAACTGGAATACCATCATCGGTGCAACTGGAGTATGTAAAGTCGGAACCCGACAATACAATAACAACAATTACAACGAAGTCAAATCCATGCTCTACCCTGAAGACGTAGACTATACAAAAGTATTAAACCAGCAACCAGGACAAGCTACACAAGCAAGCTACCAACAACCACAACCGCAGAACTTTAGACAACAACCACAAGGACAAGCTGGATATCAAGCTGGGCAATTCTAGGAGGTAAGGGATGCAGTTAAGACCTTATCAACAGGAAGCACGGGAGGCTGTTCAAGCTGAATGGGCTAAAGGTCGCAAGCGCACGCTCTTAGTATTGCCTACAGGCTGTGGAAAGACAATCGTCTTCTCCAAAATCATTGAAGACCAAGTGAAAGAGGGCAAGCGTGTGCTTGTCCTTGCTCATAGGTCAGAGCTTTTAGAGCAGGCTAGCGATAAGCTCAAGACTGCGACAGGTCTCGGCACGGCTTTAGAGAAAGCAGAGAATACCTCTATCGGCTCCTGGTATCGAGTAGTCGTCGGCTCTGTCCAAACCATGCAGAGAGAGAAACGGCTTAGTCAATTTCCTCCTGACTGGTTCGATACAATTGTAGTCGACGAAGCCCATCACGCCATTTCAGATGGTTATCAGCGCGTCCTTGGCTACTTCGAGCAGTCTGACGTCCTCGGGGTAACAGCAACCCCTGACCGTGGAGATATGAAGAATCTCGGTTCTTACTTCGACAGCTTAGCTTATGAATACTCGCTAGTACAGGCCATTAAAGAAGGTTACTTATCCAAAATTAAAGCCCTGACAATTCCGCTCAACTTGGATTTATCAAACGTCAGTATGTCAGCTGGCGATTTCAAAGCGAGCGATGTCGGAACGGCACTGGATCCATACCTGGAGCAGATAGCTGACGAAATGACCAAGCAATGTGCAGATCGTAAGACAGTTGTATTCTTGCCATTAGTGAAGACCTCGCAGAAGTTTCGAGATATTCTAAACGCAAAAGGTTTTCGCGCTGCTGAAGTAAACGGAGAGTCCAAGGACCGAACAGAGGTACTGCAGGACTTTGAAGATGATAAATACAACGTCCTATGTAACTCTATGCTCTTAACCGAGGGCTGGGATTGCCCATCAGTGGACTGTGTAGTTGTGCTAAGACCTACTAAGGTACGTGCCTTGTATAGCCAGATGGTGGGGCGTGGGACTCGCTTGCATCCAGGGAAAGAAGAACTGCTTTTGCTAGACTTCCTCTGGCACACCGAACGCCACGAGCTATGCCGGCCAGCCCACTTGATCTGTGAGACTCCAGAAGTTGCTCAGAAAATGGTTGAGAACATGGAAGAGCAAACTGGTGTCATGCTTGACCTCGAAGATATGGAAGTTAAGGCAACCGAGGATGTCGTCGCACAGCGTGAAGAGGCTTTGGCAAAACAGCTGGAAGAAATGCGCAAGCGTAAACGCAAACTTGTGGATCCATTGCAATTCGAAATGTCTATCCATGCTGAAGACTTGTCGAACTACGTTCCTAACTTCGGATGGGAGATGGCGCCTGCTAGTGACAAGCAAATTAAAGCGCTTGAGAAATACGGCATACTTCCTGATGAAATCGGAAATGCTGGAAAGGCTGCTTTATATTTAGACAGATTGCACAAGCGACAATCAGAAGGCCTGACTACGCCGAAGCAGATTCGATTTTTGGAAGGTCGTGGCTTCAAAGATGTGGGCATGTGGCAATTTGATCACGCTAGAAATATGATTGATCGCATTGCTGCAAACGGCTGGCGATTACCAGCAGGCGTGCGACCAGCTGAATATGTGCCGGGGTGATGTATGAAATCTCTTTTACGATATCCAGGTAGCAAGTGGAATCTTGCTGGTAGGATAGTAGAACTATTACCTGAACACAAAACCTACCTAGAACCCTATTTTGGTAGTGGTGCGGTATTGTTTACTAAAAAAACTAGCGCTATTGAGACAGTTAATGACCTAAATGATGATGTGGTTAATCTTTTTCAGGTGATACAACAGGAACCTGAGGCGCTGGCCGAAAAAATCTTTCTGACCCCTTACAGCCGAAGGATTTATGATAATGTTTGGGAAGTCCGACCAGAGAATGAGATTGATAAAGCGCTGAATTTCGTCATACGCTCTGTTATGAGCCACGGCTTTCGAAATATTGAAAAATCTGGTTGGAAAATGGATATTAACGGCAGAGAACGAGCCTACGCAGTCAAACATTGGAATGATCTGCCCGAGTTAGTCCAAGAAATGACATTGCGATTAAAGCAGGTTCAGATTGAATGTCGGCCAGCCATTGAACTGATACAGAAATATAGTCGGGAAGATGTCTGCATGTATGTAGACCCTCCCTACGTCCTTAGCACGAGGACGAGAAAGCAATATTCAGTAGAAATGGATGACCGTGACCACGAAGAACTATTAGAAATATTGAATCAGTCCAAAGCTAACGTTCTTCTGAGTGGATATGATAGCGACTTGTATAATAAACGCTTGTCAAATTGGGAAAGGGTGGAGTTCTCGGCGACTGCAGAGAAAGGACTACCGAGAACGGAAGTTCTTTGGATGAACTATCAACCAAAGAAGCAATTATTATTATTTTAAAGGAGAAAACAGTGGCAGAGAATGATTTTAATTTGTTGCCGTTGCTGGATTATATCAATCCTGCCACGGTAGACTACCAGACATGGGTCAATGTGGGCATGGCCTTGAAGCACGAGGGTTATACGGCATCCGACTGGGATAACTGGTCACAAAATGATAGTCGATACAAGAAATTCGAGTGTTTCAAGAAATGGGATACCTTCAACGAAGAAGCTGGAACTATCGTGACGGGTGCGACTATTACCCAATTAGCAAAAGAGAACGGCTGGATGTCGCAATCTGACTACGATAGCGAGAACGCTCATGAGCTAGGCTGGACAGATACAATAGACCGTGATTATCGTGTCATTGACAAGGATTGGATTGAAGGTAAGGAGATTCATGAGCCGACAATTTGGAATCCTGTTCAGGAAATTATCAAGTACCTTGAAACGCTTTTTGAAGCCAGCGAAAATGTCGGTTATGTGACCAAGTGCTACCCAAAGACTGACGACGAAACTGGCGAGATTGTCAAATGGCTACCCACAAAGGGAGCTTATGACCGAACGGCTGGACAATTGATTGAAGCTCTTAGCAAATGTAATGGCGACATCGGCGCAGTGCTAGGTGACTATCACGAAGAAGCGGGCGCATGGGTGCGATTCAATCCCATGGATGGCAAAGGCGCTAAAAATGAAAACGTGACAGATTTTCGCTATGCTCTGGTTGAATCCGATAGCATGCCGATTGACAAGCAGAATGCTATCTACAAAGAACTTGAATTGCCGATTGCTGCCTTGGTGCATAGCGGAAATAAGTCACTACATGCCATCGTAAAGGTAGACGCAGGCAATTATGAAGAGTATCGCAAGCGAGTTGATTACCTCTACAAAGTTTGTCAGAAAAATGGCATTGTGGTCGATACTCAAAACCGCAATCCAAGCAGGCTATCGCGCATGCCAGGGTTCATCCGAAACGGCCAGAAGCAATTCTTAGTAGATACCAACATTGGTAAGGCAGATTGGGATGAATGGTATCAATACATCGAAGACTTGAACGACGATTTACCTGATCCTGAAGGATTGGCCGACAGCTGGGATAACTTGCCAGAATTGGCTCCCGAACTCATCAAAGGCGTCCTTCGTCAAGGCCACAAGATGCTGATTGCTGGACCGTCTAAAGCTGGTAAGTCATTCGCATTAATCGAGATGTCGATTGCAATCGCAGAAGGCAAGAAGTGGCTTGGTTGGGATTGTACCCAAGGACGTGTGTTATACGTCAATCTGGAGCTAGACCGTCCGTCTGCCCTACATCGCTTTCGTGATGTCTATCAGGCTATGGGATTACCACCACAGAATATCAGTAACATTGATATCTGGAATCTTCGTGGCAAGACCGTACCGATGGATAAGCTGGCGCCTAAGTTAATCCGTCGAGCTTTGAAGAAGAATTATATCGCAGTCATCATCGATCCGATTTACAAGGTCTTGACTGGAGACGAGAACAGTGCAGACCAGATGGCACACTTTACAAATCAATTTGATAAGGTAGCTACAGAGTTAGGTTCTAGTGTTATCTACTGCCATCATCATTCTAAAGGTTCGCAAGGCGGCAAGAAGTCCATGGACCGCGCTAGCGGTTCGGGTGTATTCGCTCGGGATCCTGACGCGCTTATCGACTTAGTAGAGCTAGAAGTGTCAGAGGAATTACTTACTCAAAGGCTGAATCAAGCAGCGTGCGAAGTGTATAAACAGGCCTTGCAAGAACAGAACAATGCCTACTATCAGCAGAATGTCGGACTAGACGACCTCTTGAGCCCTGCGCAGATGCGAACGCACTTTGAGAAAGGTATTCCTGATGTCATGGATCGGGCACCATACACAGACAAGCTCGAAGAGGTCCGTAACCAAATCCAGATAGCGACCGCATGGCGTGTCGAAGGCACGCTTCGAGAGTTCGCCAAGTTTAAGCCAGTCAATATGTGGTTCAGCTATCCAGTACACACGCTTGATAAAACGGGCGTGCTGGCAGATATTAAGCTGGAAGATGATAAACCAGGGTGGATGAAAGCTAAAGAAACTCGCAAAAAGAATGCAAAGGAAGATAAAAAGCAAAAGCTGAAAGAGTTTGACGAAGCTATCGAAAATGCAAATTTTGGCGAGCCACCCTCAAAAGAAGACGTAGCTGAATATTTAGGAGTGTCTATAAAAACTGTCGAAAGACGGTTAAAAACATCAAAAAAATATTGGCTCGATAAAAATACGCTCACTATTTTAAATAAAGAAAATACGACAAAAACGTAAAATTCTGGTCGTGTCCTAATAATGACAGCACCATAAATTCATGGTTGTGTCTTTGTCTCAAAAAGGACAGACAAGACCATAAAATCGTGGTCGTGTCGAACGACAAGCAACTATATATTATATATATAGATAATGTCCTGTCGTCCATCATGTCCATACCTGTATAGACAGGGTTGCTTAAAACGCACCCTGTCATATACAAGGGTCATGGACTAAAAGCGAAATTAAAAAAAGAAAGGAAGTGCATTTTTAAAAATGTCTATTGAATTCTTTTTACCGATGCAAAAAATTCCGACAACGACTCACCAACAAAAAAAGGTAAACGTGAGATTTGGTAAGCCAATCTTTTATGAGCCAGAGGATTTGAAAAATGCCAGAGCAAAATTTGAGAGTTTGCTCGCGCAGCATGTACCTCCGAATAAAATTAAAGGAGCGATTCGTCTGACAGTCAAGTGGTGCTTCCCACGTATCAAAAAAAGCTACGATGGTCAGTACAAGACCACGAAGCCGGATACAGATAATCTCCAGAAATTGCTCAAGGATTGTATGACGAAACTTTGCTACTGGAAAGATGATGCCCAAGTGGCCAGCGAGATTGTCGAAAAGTTTTGGGCAGACACAGTCGGGATCTATATCAAGATTGAGGAATTGCCATGAAAATCAATTATATTGATTTCTTTAGCAGAGTCATTCCTGAATGGATGGCGCGCAGCAATCAGAAGAGCCAAGAAATTGGTTTTGGCTCGGACGCTTATTGGCTATGGGCAGTGTCGTCAATTGGAGAAATTTGCAAGCAATACAATGATGATGAGCTGGTGACAGAACAGTTCGGCCTGCTCTTCAACTGGCTAGAAAAACAAGCAGGAGGAGTTGGAAAATGAAAGAAAAAACATATGAAGAGGTTTTGGATGAAATGATTAGCGATAAGATCAATAATCCAAATCACTATCAGGGTGCATTTGGCCTTGAGGCAATTGATGTTGTCCGTAATTTTGCAGGAAACTTGACAGCTGTTCAAGGATTCTATTGGGGAAATACAATTAAGTATATGCTTCGGTTCCAGAAGAAAAATGGTCTCGAAGACCTGAAGAAAGCACGCAAGAACCTTGATTGGTTGATTGCAGAATTGGAGGCAGAAGATTGACAATTAATATCAAACAACGACTAAAGGCCTTGAAGTACATCGATATCAAAGCGAAGTCGAAGCACCAGGAAATTATCAGCTTGAAATCGAGCATCTTGCGAGGACAGCAGTTTAACAATATGCCAAAGTCAGAAAACTCGTCTAATCGATCCGAGGAATTGAATGTACTGATTATTGACAAATCAGAACAACTGTATCAGGAGATCCAAGAACTCTATCGCGAACGGGATGAGCTGGTGCAAGTGATTGAATCATTGGACGATCCTGTGGAAAATATTATCATGCGGTTGTTGTACATTGATGGATTGTCGTGGAATCAAATTCAGGCACAGTTACGTTGCGGGCGCGGAACGATTCATCGGGCTAGAGAGAGCGCTTTGAAAAAAATTTCTAAAAAATGGAACTAATGGAACTCTTTGGAACTTTTAAAGTGATATTATGGTATTGTCAGCAAGTACGGTAAAGCGGACTGATGACTCCTTTAATGTTTAACGGTATCAGGGCGGGGGTAAGCTGGTGATCTCCTCTTTGTGTTATTTAGTTCAATCCCTGGTGCCGTTATTTAGATTTTTAGTGTAGTGGTAACACAACAGTCTCCAAAACTGTTATCGTGGGTTCGATTCCTGCAAAGTCTGTGAGAGGTTTTGTATCAAGTCACACATTGTGTGGCTTTTTGTTTTGTAAAAAATGGAGGTGATGGAAAATTGAATGAAAGACAAAGACGATTCGCAGATGAGTACATCATCTCAGGTAATGCTTATCAATCAGCTTTAAAAGCAGGATATAGTGAGAAATATGCTAAAGCAAGATCTTCTGAATTGTTGGATAATGTCGGAATTTCTGATTACATCAAAAATCGAATGGAGGAGTTGCAAGATGAAAAAATCTTAACTCAAAAACAAATTCTTGTGATGCTGTCAGAAATCGCGTCGGGACAAGCGAAAGAAACAACAGTAGTCACGACAAAAGTAGCTGAGTTAATGACTGATCCCGTGACTGGTAAATCTGTAAAAGTTTACAATGAAATCCCTCAACTTGTCGAATACCCAACAAAGAACAGCGATAGGAATAAAGCTCTTGAATTGTTAGGTAAACGACATAAGATGTGGACAGACAAAGTAGAAGCAGACGTTTCTGGAACGGTGGTGTTTGCGAATGAGTCAGACATACCAGATTAAACAGAATGATATTGTTGTTAACCTACCTAAGACAGTAGGAGCAGGGTACGGACAGTTTTGGCGCTCAAGAAATCTTTATCGTGTAGTCAAAGGGTCCCGTGGTTCGAAGAAGTCCAAGACAACTGCATTAAATTACGTTGTACGTCTTTTAAAATATCCCTGGGCAAACTTGCTTGTCATTCGTAGATATTCGAATACGAACAAGCAATCGACCTATACGGATTTTAAGTGGGCAGCTAACCAACTGAAAGTTGCTCATAAATTTAAATTCAATGAGTCTCTACCTGAAATCACTGTTAAAGAGACGGGTCAAAAGATACTATTTCGTGGTTTAGATGATGAACTTAAAATCACATCTATTACGGTCGATGTCGGTAGTCTATGCTGGGCATGGTTTGAGGAAGCGTATCAAATCGAAACTGAAGATAAGTTCAGTACAGTAGTTGAGTCAATCCGTGGTAGCTTAGACGTACCTGATTTCTTTAAACAAATCACAGTCACATTTAACCCGTGGAATGAGAGACACTGGCTCAAACGTGTCTTTTTTGACGAAGAAACGAGACGGGCTGATACATTCGCTACTACAACCACTTATAAATGCAACGAGTGGCTGGATGAAGTCGATATCAAGCGTTATGAAGATTTGTATCACACGAACCCAAGACGGGCTAGAATCGTATGTGATGGCGAGTGGGGAGTTGCTGAAGGTTTAATCTATGAAAACGTTACTGTCAAGGATTTCGATAAAGATGAACTACTACAAGATCCAGCTTATAAATTATGTATCGGTCTTGACTTTGGTTTTACTCATGACCCAACCGCTTTATGTTGTTCGCTCATAAACGATACAACGAAAGAGATTTATGTTTTTGACGAAGCGTATAAAGTTGGATTGATTACTAAAGAAGTTGCAAAGATGATAAAAGACAAAGGTTATCATCGCTCACGGATTATCGCTGATAGCGCTGAATTACGACTGATTGAGGAATTAAGGTCAGAACATGGTATAACTCGAATTAAAGAGAGTCGGAAAGGTAAGGATAGTATCATGGCAGGCGTATCCAAATTACAAGGATACGCTATTTATGTACATCCGAATTGTGAACATATCATGGATGAATTTTATAGTTACTGCTATCAGCGTGACAAAGAAGGTAATTGGTTGAACAAGCCAGAAGATAAGAACAATCACTTAATGGACGCACTACGTTATAGTCTTCAATGTATTGAGGGTGGTAAAGCAATCGTCCGCAGACGGTCAGATTTTGGTTTATAGAAAGGTGGAGACATGTACAAGTATTTTACTTATCCAAGAGCTAGCTATGATGAAAGCTCTTTGAAGAAAGACTTGATATACAAGTTGATTACAGAGCATGACACGGAAAGCACGCGCCTTAAGAAGCTTAAAAGCTATTACCTAGGTGAGCATGCTATTTTGAAGCACGAAAGACGCAATCCAAACGCGCCAAACTACAAAACGATAGCAAATCATGCCAAGGATATCGCAGACACTGCTTCAGGTTACTTCATGGGTAATCCTATCAAGTATAACAACACAGGAGAAAGCGATATTGAAGAGTTACTAAAAGCTTTTGACGGTGCAGAGATTGACCAAGTAGACGCCCAGAATGCGTTAAATATGGCTATCTACGGGCGTGCTTATGAATACATTTACGCTAAAGAGGGGTTGACTGAATTAGACTCAGTTAGCATTGACCCAGAAAATACATTCATCGTTTATGATGATAGTATTGAGCGGAAGCCTTTGTTTGCGGTCTACTACTACCAAATAAAGGATGATACAAAAAACTCTATTACGTTTCAAGCAGAGGTATTCACGCAAAATCTACACTACCATTTAATTCTACGCAGTACTTCTATAGGTACTACACAGAATGAGCATGTAGAAGCGCACAACCTAGGGCAAATCCCAATCATTGAGTATCGCAACAATCACTTTGCTATTGGGGATTATGAGCAACAAATCAGCTTAATTGACGCTTACAACTCTTTAATGGGTAACCGTGTTAATGATAAGGAGCAGGCAGTAGAGTCTATCCTTGTTTTGTATGGTACACAGCTAGCAGATACGCCAGAAGACGCTAAAGCCGCTATGAAGATTTTATCGGAAGAAGGGCTTTTGGAATTACAAGAAGAAGGCGCGCGTGCTGAGTTTTTGAAGAACACGCTGGATGAAAGTGCTACTGAAATCTTGCGCACAGCTCTGAAAGAGGATATCTACACATTCAGCCATGTGCCTAACTTGACTGATGAGAATTTCGCAGGCAATACGTCAGGCGTAGCCATGGAATTCAAGCTAATGGGGCTTGAGATGATTACCAAGACCAAGGAAGCGAATTATAAGCGTGGATTACGCCAGCGTATTGCGATTTTTGCTCACTATTTAGGACTTAAACAGGTTGCACTAGAAGCGCACTCAATCGTTCCTCAGTTTAGCCGTGGCTTGCCTAAGAACTTACTGGAAATCTCTCAGATTGTGAACAACTTGGAAGGTAAAGTGACCAACAGGCAGCTTATTTCTCTCTTGCCGTTTGTAGAAGACCCTGACGCTGAACTGGAAGCATTGGAAGAAGAGAAAAAGAAGAACATGGAAGACATGCCTATGTTTAACCAAGACAACACGAAACCCGAAGATGAGGTAGCAGATGAAGAATCAGGAGTATTGGGCGAAGAGGAAAGCCAATCTGATTTACCAACAGATGGACAAGGCCGAAAAGCAGGCAGACAAGTTCGATAAGGTCTATCAAGAAGCTAAGACATACTTGGATAAGGAAATCAATAAGATTTTTGATAAGTTCCAACGGGATTATGGCTTAAGTCAGGTAGATGCTAGACAAGTCTTGAAGAACATGAAAGACAAGAAAGACCTGAATGAACTTCGTAAGGTGCTTGAAGCAAGACCGAATGATCCAAATATCCAAAGGTTACTAGCTGACTTAGACAGCCCAGCTTATTCTTTTCGTATGAAGCGCTTAGAGCGTTTGAGCGACGATTTAGATCGTATGCGTGAATCTATCTATCATTCGGAGAAGACAGGCTCAGATGCCTTTTATAGCGACCTGATGAAGGATAGCTACTACAAGGCTACCTTTGACCTGCAACAGCAGACAGGACTAGCATACGGCTTTTCTGGGCTTCCTGAGAGCGAGATTAAACATCTACAGTCTTTTAGTTGGGTAGGAGATGGAAGTACCTACTCAACAAACATCTGGAAGAACACAGGGAAGCTCACTTCTAGCATAAAAGATGAACTGCTCATAAGCCTCATGACAGGCCGAGATACACGAGAAACTGCACAAGCAATTGCTGAGAGGTTTAATGTAGGTCAGAATGATGCAAGGCGTTTGGTCCGGACGGAATCAGCCTTTTTTCACAACCAAATGGAACTACTCAGCTATGAAGAAGCAGACATAGAAAAGTATATCTTTGTGGCCGTCTTAGACAAGCGTACATCACGCATTTGTCAGGAGCATGATAATCAGGTCTATGATAGGGATAAGGCTGTCCCTGGCGTCAATTGTCCGCCTATGCACCCGTGGTGTAGGTCTACTACTGTCGGATACGATGAGGACGCAGACTACAGCAAGCTGAAGCGCAGGGCAAGGAATCCAGAAACAGGTAAGACCGAGCTAGTACCTGCTAATATGACTTATAAAGAGTGGTATAGCAAGTATGTGGATGGTGAGGACGTTGTTAAGGAATCTAAACCAGAAGTGGATGACAAGGTTTTTGTAGCTGACAAACCAAATGAAATAGATGATTTCTTCAAGAAACAAAAGTCTTATCAAAAATGGTATAATGAGCTTACAGATGACGAAAGAAGCGTTATTTATTCTTACACAACAGAAAACTATCATAATTTCAACAATATAAAACGCTATGGACTTGATGAAGCTTTAAAAATACGTGAAAAGTTCTGGTTTGAAAACGATGGGGATGCAGCCGATTTACCTTTTGCTTTGGATATTGTAAAAGATACAGAATCTAACATCCCAATCTTAGAAAAAGCTATTTCAAAATTTGCTCCTGAAAAAAGTTTCAAGGCGTATCGTGGAAGTAGATCTATCTCTGCACTCGGCCAAGACTTGGGGTATCTAGATTTTGAAGTTGGTCAATCCATTAAATTAGATAAAACTTTCACTTCATTTAGTTTAGACAAGAACTATGCAAAAGAGTTTGCGATAGATGGCGAAGGTGCAGATATCCTATTTGAAGTTACTGTTAGAAAAGGTCAAAAAACAGGAGCGTATATAGCTGAGTTAGCGGATTTTAATCCTGAAAAAGAATATTTGATGAAACCAAATTTGAAGTATAATATCATCTCAAAAACAGAAGATGAAAATGGGATGATAATTTATGGTTTGGAGGTGTTAGAAGATGGGATTTGATAAAGATTTTATAGAAAAGGTTTTTTCTAATGGAGAAGATAGAGTTAATCGAGCGATTTATGTAAAACCCGAAGAACTTATTGAAATATCTGATGAAGATTTGAGTTATTTTGGTGAGGGTATTTTTTGTTGTCTTCCTCGTAATCAGTACATAATGAATCATAAAGATGAAATTAGAAAAAAATATAAACTTTCTCCAAAGATGCCAAAGATAAATGGCATCTATTTAGGGAGTTTGGTAAAAATGAGGTCATGGACAAGAATTTGGAAAACAAATCCAAGTTTAAAGGGAATAATCGAATTGACAAAAAAAGAAAGCGCCTAGAGAAATCTAAGTGCTTTTTTCGTGCCCAGAAAGGAAATTTTAATGAACAAGTATAAAAAATTGATAGAATTGATTGAAGATAACGGACTTGAAATACAATCGAAGGAATGTTACGACTCACAGAGTGCTTGGCATGGTGAGGAGTTATGGATTGTTGATAAGAAGAAACAAAATAAAATTTTTGATTTATCGGTTAACGGTTATTGTTTTGACGACAAATCGGTTGATAAAGCTATTGAAGAAGTTGAAAAGTATTTGTCTCTTAAAAACATGAATACTTTTGATGATTTCAAAGAATGGGTGGAAAAGAATGCTAAGCCTCAAAAATGAGGCTCAGAAAGGAGTAAAACATGTTCATTTGGGATTGGGTATCAATCGCTTTCGGGTGGTTGGTATTTTTGTTTTTGATGCTGTTTATCATAGCATTTGTAAAACAAGTAATCAAAGAAATTAAACTATAAAAACCTAACCGTATGGAATCCCGTACGGTTTTTATATTGTCCAAGCATTGAAGACACTAAAAGCTATGGAAATTACAGTCGGGGACGACTTTAAAAATAGGAGGTTCGCAATGAACGAAGAAACACAAACAGTCGAAACGGTTGAAGAACAAAAGGTACCTGCAGAACCTGCACAACAACCGCAAGACGAGAAGAAGTACACGGATGCAGATGTCGATGCTATCATCGATAAGAAATTTGCCAAGTGGAAATCAGAGCAAGAAGCCAAGGAAAACGAAGCTAAGAAACTTGCCAAGATGAACGCTGACGAGAAACAGAAATATCAGTTGGATCAGCGTGAGCAAGAATTGACTGACCGTGAAAAGGCTATTGCTCGCAAGGAATTGACCGCAGAAGCTAAAGCAATGCTAAGTGAACGTGACTTACCTGTTGAATTAGTGAATGTGGTTGATTTGACAAGCGCAGAGACTGTATCTGAATCTATTACCTCTATCCAAAAAACATGGGAAGAGTCAGTTCAGAAGGGAGTTTCTGAGCGTATGAAAGGTAGTGCGCCTATCAAGACTGCGCCACAACAATCAACAGGGCTCTCAAGAGCTCAATTTTTCCAAATGAGTCACTCGGAGAAGGCTGCATTAAAGCAGTCAAATCCTGAATTGTATAACTCATTTTTGAATTAATTAAAAAGGGGAATTTAAAATATGACACAAACCAAAATCGCAAATCTCGTGAATCCTGAAGTGATGGGAGACATGATCGCAGCTAAACTACCAAAGAAATTGCAAGTGATTCCATTTGCAGCTATCGACCGCACGCTTGAAGGCGTGCCAGGAGACACAATCACAGTACCATCTTACACATACATCGGTGATGCCGAAGATGTAAACGAAGGTGTGGAAGCTGGTGTTGTAGTTCTTGGCACATCTACTAAGAAGGCTACAATCAAGAAGGCTATGAAAGCCGTTGAGTTGACAGACGAAGCTGTTCTCTCAGGTTATGGTAACCCAGTAGGAAACGCAGAAAACCAACTCGCACTTTCAATCGCATCTAAAATTGATAACGATGCAATGGACGCTCTTTTAAAAACAAATACTCGTAAATTTGACTCAAAAACAAAAGCAATCAGCTACGATGTAATCGTGGATGCTATTGATTTGTTTGAAGAAGAAGTCAATACTGAAAAAGTAATGTTTGTCAATCCAAAACAACTCACAACATTGCGTAAAGACCCTAACTTCATTTCAGCAGATAAATATCCAAACCAAGTCGTCATGACTGGCGAAATCGGTACAATCGCTAACACTCGCATCGTTCCTACTAAAAAGGTTACTCTCGACACAACTAGCGCATTCTATACTTGCCCAATCATCAAGCTCACTCATGATGACGAAACTGAACAAGACACTGCAGCATTGACAGTCTATCTCAAACGCGATCCAAACGTCGAAGTAGACCGTAAATCATTGAAACGCTCTACCGAAATCTCAATCGACGAATTCTACACAGTAGCTGTTTCAGACGATTCTAAAGTCGTGCTTGCAGAAATCAAGAAATAGGTCTGAGCTATGAAATTTAAAATCAAACAAGATTTCTATGATTGGAAATCAAATGTGAAACGACTGGCAGGAGAGGAACTTGAGATTACTGAGGAACGCTATGCTGAGTTGGCTAACAATTTTGCCAGCAATGGTGTCGCTATCGCAGATGTTCTTGAGGAACTCTTCCCTGAACATGAATTCTTAGAAGAGGATTGATATGTCTATAGAGCTGCTGAAGAAATTAACAGGCGAAGAAGATACTCAGCTTCTCATGTTGCTCCAAACGAGGGCTACAAATCTTATCTTGTCAGAGACTAATCGCACATCTTTGACACCAGCTTTAAGTCTCTTAATACCTGAGGTTGCTATCGAGCTCCACAATCGCTCAGGAGCGGAAGGAGAGCATTCTAGAACCGAAGGTGGTATAGCAGTAGTCTACGGAGAGAACGGCCTGTCTACGGGCCTTTTACAGCGTATTCGGATGCATAGACTAGCAAGGGTGGCAGGCCATGTTTTTGAAGAAGAGTAGATTGAAACCTTACCCAATGCGACGGTTTGAAAAGACTGTCACTGAGGAAGGAGTTGCAAAAGAAGGATATGCCAAGGAAGCTGAGACAGTCCGTCTTGAATTGTGGCCAGCTAGTAGCAAACTACAATCTGAATTGTACGGCGAGCGTGTCAATGATATTTTGAACGCAAACGCCAACAAATCAGCTACTATCAAAGTGAAAGATGGTGTGTGTATCGATAGCCAGACGGAAGTGACTCACAGGGTTATTTCTAAAAAGGTCTACACACATCATCAAGTTTTGGAGTTAGAACGTGTCAGAGCTACGAGGGGCAGATAGGCTTATAGCTAAATGTAGACGATTGGCTAGTAAAAAAGTTGGTGAGGATATCGTCTTATGTGCGGTACACAATGCTGCTAAAAAGGTTGTCCAAGCTGATGCTAAAAGACTAGCACCAGGCAATAATGGAGAACTTAGAAACAGTATCAAGACTAGGGTTAAAATGGACGGGGATAAGGCTATAGGCGAGGTTTATACAAATCTGCACTATGCTCCTTACGTTGAGTTTGGAACGGGACCAAAAGGACAAGCTAGCCATTCCGGTATCTCTCCAGAGGTCAGTGTTGCTTATCGGTCTAGTCCGTGGTATGTGCATGAAGACCAAATCAATGTAGGACCTTACCATTTTCAAAAAATCGGGGAGTTCTACAAGATGTATGGTCAACCTGCACAGCCTTATCTTTATCCAGCTTTGAGAGACAATCAAGAGCGTGTGTCTAAGAATATTTCAAATTATGTCCGTAGAAAGATAAGAGAACAAATATAATGATTAATATCAAGCCTGTTATTTACAAAGAATTGCAAAAGGTCGCAGATAATGTGACTGATACATACCCTAGCGATTGGGAAAATTTCCCAGTCGTTATTTTTTTAGAAGAACAAAACAAGCCGGGTGAATGGTTTGATGACCAAGAACAAAAATCATCTATCCGCTACAAGGTGGATATTTTTGATGATACCAGCACAAGTGAGTTAGCTGTTAAAATCAATCAGATTTTTGAGTCTTTAGGTTTGCGAAGAACCGACTGCCAAGACGTGCCAGACCCGTCTCATTTGAGACATAAGGTCATGCGTTTTGAAGGTGTCGTTGACTTACACTCAGAGCTTGTTTTTCAATTTAGAATGGAGAATTAAACATGTTAGCAAATGGAATTACGTTAGCTTATGGTACAGTTAAAGGAACTTATACTAAACTTGCTGGGTTGAAAGAAGTACCAGAGTTTGGTATTGAGCCTGAAAAAGTAGAGAACACTACTCTTGAAGATAAAGTTAAGAAGTATGAGTTCGGTATCGGTGATGCGGGGGAATTGGAATACAAATTCTCTTACAAGAACGATAGCGCAACCGCACCTTATCGTATTTTGCGTAACGCGGCAGACAACAAGACAAAACTTTTCTTTGAGCAAACTTACCCAGACAACACTAAAGTTCATTTTGAAGGTCAAGTATCTGTTAAGCTTGGCGGTGGCGGTGTCAATGCCGTTATCGAGTTCACCCTTAAAATTGCTTTGCAGTCAGAGTTGGAATTTGTAGACGGAATTGGAGGTTAATTAAATGGCGTTAAAATACACAACTTGGAAAGTTACTGACGAAAAAGAGTTGAAGCTACGTTTGACATCTCATCAAGCTGCAACTGTGGAAGAAAAAATCGGCATGAACTTGCTAAAGATTTTCATGCCTGAAGCTGGCGAAGAGTTCACTTTACCGCCTTTGAAAGTTATGTTGTTGTTAGTTCACGGAGCGTTGCAGCAGTATGAACATGGGTATTCCTTTGAGGACGTCTATGATCTATACGATGAATATGTCGATAACGGTGGAGACCAAACAACCTTCATGACAGAGGTTTTAATGCCACTCTTTGAAGTATCGGGTTTTACTCCACGAGGAAGCAAGGGCAAGAAAACTTCCAAGAAGAAAAAGACAGTAGTCGAGTAATATTAACGGTAACGCAGATTATTGAGAGGCTTTATCCTATGTTTTTAGACATCGGGGGTAAGCCTCTTGATTTTTGGGATTTGACAGTGCTTGAAATCAGGGAAATGATTGAAAGTTACAACCGTGTCAAAATCCAAGAGCGTAAAGAAAAGATTATTGACTCTTACAGACTTTCGCAGATGATTTCCAATCATGTTTCTTTGTTATTGTCCAAAGATGCCAAGGTTTTTGAATTCTGGGAATATGCGCCTGAATTGTTTGTAGAAGAACAACAAGCGGTAGAACAGGAACGACAGAGACAAGCGCTTTTGTTGCATAAGGAACGGATGCGTGATTTTGCAGAGAGACACAATCGCAAAAGAAAGGAGGAAATGAATGGCAACTCTTGACGAATTAAAAGTCATGATTGACGCTGAGATAGCGCCTTTCAAGAAGAAAATGAAAGAAGTCGAGAATCAGGTCAAAGGAACATCTGATCAAGTAAGAAACGCTACTGCTAAAGTAAGAGACCAATCAAGCTTAATCGGTAACGCTTTTGGGAAGCTAGCCAAGTTTGCAGGTTTTGCAATCATTGGTAAGAAGTTACTTGACGTTGGAATGTATTCAACGCAGACAGCTCTTGAAGTATCAGCGTCTATGAACCAAATCAAGCGACAGATGGGCGAGAGTTCGCAATCTTTCTTAAAATGGGTTAACGATAACGCTAACGCTATGAATATGGGAGTGGGTGAGGCGACCAACTACGGTGCAGTTTACTCAAACCTATTTTCTGGATTTATAAAAGATACCAACAAGCTAAGCGCCTATACTGCCAAGATGTTGCAAACATCGGCAGTTGTTGCCGAGGGTTCAGGGCGTAGCATTACAGACGTTATGGAGCGGATTCGCTCTGGTTTACTAGGTAACACCGAAGCAATAGAAGATCTAGGGATCAACGTTAATGTGGCCATGATTGAATCAACTGAAGCTTTTAAACGTTTTGCGAATGGGCAAAGTTGGCAACAGTTGGACTATCAAACCCAGCAACAAATCCGCCTTATGGCAATTTTAGAGCAGGCTACAGCCAAGTATGGCGACACCTTATCTAATTCAGTAAATGGGCGTATCAGCCTATTCAAATCACTGATGAAAGATAGTGCATTGAACCTAGGTAATGCTATGTTACCGATTATCAATGCCATTATGCCTGTTTTGAACTCTTTTGCTATGGTATTGAAGAATGTTACGGCTAAACTTGCAGAGTTTATCGCCTTAATGTTTAACAAAAAGGCTACGGTAAAAGACGGAGCCGCAGGAGCAATCAGCAATGTCGGAAACGCCATGCAAGACGCGGCAGGCGGTGCAGATGATTTAGGAGACGCAATCGGTGACGCAGGAGACTCA
The DNA here is from genome assembly GCA_965245755.1 of Streptococcus mitis. Taxonomy (GTDB): domain Bacteria; phylum Bacillota; class Bacilli; order Lactobacillales; family Streptococcaceae; genus Streptococcus; species Streptococcus mitis_DY. Next base: position 75,591 of record CBDFAU010000001.1, read on the forward strand.
GCAGGGGGACTTGCTGATAACCTAGGAGACTCAGCCAAAAACGCTAAGAAGGCCGCTAAAGAGTTGCTAGGTCTTATGGGATTTGATGAGATTAACATCTTACAAAAACCAAAAGACGACGATGCAGGCGGTTCTGGCGGTGGAGGCGGTGGCGGAGGCAAAGGTGGTAAAGGAAAGGGAGGCGGTGGCAGACCTTTCAAAGACATCTTGCCAGAAGTCGAGTTGACCGACATGGGAAACCAATTCAAGAGCATTTTCGATGGTCTCGGGGATAAGCTGAAAGGGTTGTTTGACCTCTTTAAAAAAGGTTTTGATGCAGCGTTTAGACCAGAAGGTATTGAACGTATCAAAGCTGCTTTAGAACGAATCAAGAAAACTCTTGAAGAAATCGCCACTGACCCAAGGGTTGTGAATGCCTTTAACCGAATGGCTGAGAAAATCGCTTATGCTTTAGGGCAAGTGACAGGCTCAATAGCTACTATCGGCGTTGGTATCGGTGTTTTCCTTGCCGAAAGTATCGCAAATGGTCTTGGAAGGCAAAAGGAACGCATTATCAGGGCGCTAGTTGCTTTGTTTGATAATGTTGGTAATATTTCAGAGGCAGTAGGAAACATTGCTCAGGCCTTTTCTAGTGCTTTCTACGACGTCATTACCTCAACCGGTGCGGTTCGTATCGGTAGCGCTATTGTGTCGACTTTATTAAGCTTGGCATCTACCATTGTTGAAGTTGGTAGTGAATTAGCAGGAAGTCTGTTTAAAGGTTTTGAAAAAGTCGTTGTGACAAGCGCTCCTAAAATTTCTTCAATGCTCCAAAGCCTTTTAGACATTGTAGCTCCAATATTTGAAACAATCGAAAGCGTTGTTGATAAGTTTGGCGATGGATTAAGTAGTGTCTACGATGAACACGTAGCCCCTGCTATTGACTCTATTGCCAATGCTTTTAACGGACTAATTGATATCATCCAAATCCTTTGGGAAGGAAGTTGGAAACCTTTTGCTGAGTTCTTGTCTAATACATTTGGTTTAAGTATTGAAGGCGTCGCTGATTTGCTAGGCGGAGCGATTTTATCAGCGCTAAAAATACTGGCTGATACAATTAAACTTGTAGCTGATGGTTTTACTGCTTTTTCTGACTGGTGCAAAGAAAATAAAGAGATTGTCTCCACAATCGCTAGTGTGATTGGCACACTTGCAACCGTATGGCAAGGAATTAAGTTCTTGTCATGGGCTGAACAAGCTGGAGGACTTGCAGGAGCATTCGATTTATTAAGTGGCAAAGTTTCCTTTATTGTTAGCGGAATTAAAAATCTTGGACTAGCTTTGAAAGCTTTGACATTCGATAAATTGGTTAGCTTCGGAGAAACTATCTATTTGAATGCGTTATATGCGAAAGACTTTGTAGTCAATTCTGGGAAATTGATTGTAGAGTTAGGAAAAACCGCTCTAGAACTTGGTAAATCTGCACTGGCGTGGGGTGTCCATGCAGCACAAATGGGACTTGCAGCAGCAGCGGAAATCGCTCAATCAGTTGCAGCAGGAGTTGCAGCTGCTGCAACATGGGCACTCAATGGAGCTATTGCAGTCTTGACCAGTCCGATAACTCTGGTTATCGCAGCAATCGCAGCCTTAATTGCTATCGGTGTCTTGCTCTACCAAAATTGGGATACTGTTGTTGAGTTTGCTAAAACAGCGTGGCAAGGGCTATGTGATTTTATTAGTGGTATTTGTCAAGCAATCGGTGATTTTTTCAGTGGTCTATGGACGGAACTCCAAGAAATCTTTGAGCCAATAGGTCAATGGCTTAGCGAGAAGTTCCAAGAAGGTTGGGACGGTATCGTTAATATCTTCAGTAATTTAGGTTCATGGTTCGGTGATAGATGGGCAGATGTGACTAATGCGTTAGCAGAAGTAGGCTCTTGGTTAGGTAATAAATTCCAACAAGGTTGGGACGCAATAAGCAATACATTTAGCAAATTAGGTTCATGGTTCGGTGACCGTTGGAATGATTCTAAAAACGCACTTGCTGAAGCAAACACTTGGCTTGGAGAGAAATTCCAATCCGGTAGAGACAAAGTAAACTCAACTTTTGAAAAAATCGGCTCTTGGTTTGGTGATAGATGGAACGACATACAAAGCGCCTTGAAAGAAATCCCGAACTGGTTTAAGAATCTGTTTAATGATGCAATGGAAAATGCTAAAAGCATCGTTAAAAGCGGCATCGATAAACTGAGAAGTTTCTTTAATTTTGATTGGAGTTTACCGAGAATCAAACTTCCTCACTTCAATATATCTGGTAGTTTTAGTTTGAATCCTCCTAGAATTCCATCATTCTCTGTAGATTGGTATGCACGAGGTGGTGTTTTCAACTCACCTAGCATTATCGGGGTCGGAGAAGCTGGTCAAGAAGCAGTAATGCCTCTTGAACGGAATACAGGTTGGATTTCTGTCTTAGCTCAAAAATTGGCCGAAAGAATGCCGGTTGACAATGCCCCTACGGGCTATTCATTGCCAGCTGGCGATATCGTTATTCAAATTGGTGGACACGAATTTGGTCGTGTGGCCATCCAAGAAATCAATCGAGAACAAGAACGTGCAGGACAAGTCTTGCTTAACATCTAAAGGGAGGTAAAATGGCACGCTTAATTATCAATGGGGTGGCTGTTAAGCCTCCCAAATCTTTTCAAGTCGGTATCCAAGATATTGACGGAGAAACAGGTCGTAACGCTAACGGAGACATGATGCGTGACCGTATCACGACTAAACGCAAGCTAGACTGTGAATGGGGCATGCTGACTCAAGATGAAATGAGTCAGCTTTTAAACGCTGTTTCATCGGTCTTTTTTGAAGTTTCATATCCTGATCCAGTAAGAGGTCAGACAATAGGGACTTTCTATGTTGGAGATAGGACGGCTCCGAGTTATTCATTTACTGAGAAATTCAAGCCGTGGTCGGGCGCTAAGTTTAATCTGGTAGAAAGGTAGGTAAACATGGATATATTCAGACGAAAGAAATTTGATGAAGCTATGTTCGCTAAAAACCGTACTCTTGCTATCAGAGTCGGCGCTTACCAGTCCAGTGACATCAAAGAAGCTAGCTTTGATTATGGCTATATCAAGGGTGATACATACAAGCCGGGCGGAACATGTTCAGGCAGCGGTAAAATCACGTTCACAAGTATTATTACTTCGTTCAATAAGTTAGATAAGATTTATCCAGAAATCGGTCTTTTGGTCGATGGTACTTACGAATGGGTCAAAATGGGTGAGTATTTTATCAATGATATTGAGATTGACCGAAATCGTAAAACGACCAAGCTTGATCTTATGGACGGGATGTTCAAGCTTAACCGTGAACATGTAACGGACTTGACTTATCCAGCTGAAATCAGGCACGTAATTAAAGAGATTTGCCTAAAAACAGGTATCACATTAGCAAATGAATACATGGATATTACATCCATGAATTACAGAATCGAGCAGATTCCTAAAAATAAAAAAATGACATTCAGAGATGTTTTGAGTCTAGCTACTCAGATGCTCGGGATGTCTTGTTTTTTTAATCGAGAGGGTAAACTCGAAATCAAGGAACTGACTGACTCAGGTATCACAATTACAGCAGATAGCTACTTCATGCACGGTTTGACCAAAAGTGAAGTCGAGTATCAGATTGCAGGGATAACCTGCAAGAAAGATAAAGAGGCACTCACGGTCGGAATGCGCACTGGTCGCTCGTTGGAATTGGATAATTTATTCATGACTCAATCGATTTTGGATAATCTTTATCACAAAATCAAGGATATTCGCTATTATCCGTTTAATTTGAATTACCAGGGACATCTCTTGCTTAACGTGGGTGAATGGGTGACTATCAAGACGAATACTGGTGAGACGTTCAAATCGCCAATATTGAGTCAATCATTCACATTCAAAGGTGGTCTTCGTGGTCGTATCAGTGCAGACAGTAAAGCTGGTAATGATGCGCAGTATTCATATGCAGGAACCATCACGAAGAAGATTGTACAATTCGACGAATTTGAAAAACAAATCCAAAATCAAATTGAAGAAGCAGATAAAGGTTTTGACCAAAAGATCTCAAAAATCAAAAAAGATTTGAATGATCAATTTGAACTTGCCAAGGCTAAGGCTGAAGAAGTCAAACGTCAAATCTCAAGCGAAATCGACAAGAAGTTTCAGTCGTTCGACAATGCAGCAATCAATGAAGCAAAGCGCAGGGCTGAAGAGGCCCTACGAAGTGCTGGTGCAAGTAATTCGCTCGCTCAGGAAGCGAAACGAATTAGTGAGCGAGCAAGAGCAGACATTACTAACCTACAAGCATCATCTCAAAATGCTCTTAGCCAGATTGAAAGTTTTAAAAATCAGTATGGTACGAAGTTGAATGAAGTTAAAAGTACTGCAGACGGTATTTTGACCAAGCTTGGTACGATTGAAACGTATGTCAATAAAGACGGTCAGCGACAAGAGAGTTTGCAGCGTTATGCTCGAGAAGAGAGTGCACGACAAGCGACAGCAGTCCGTGAGCAGATATCCAGAGATTATGTTGGTAAATCAGCTTATCAGGAGGATGTGAGAGGTCTTGAACGTCGATTTAGTGCAATAAGCACGCAGACGAACAATGATATTGCTTCGAAGATTGCTCAATATAAGCAGACAGTTGATGGCCGGTTCGCAAGTATCACATCTCAGATTGCTGGGAAGGTCAATCAGACAGATTTCCAACGTGTCAGAGAGACTAGTCAGCTCTATGAGAGAATCATTGGTAGCAACGAGAACGACATCTCGAATAAGGTCGCTCGCATGGCACTGACTAATCAATTGTTTCAGGTTGAGGTGTCTAAGAATGAAGGTATGAAAACCATTCAAAGACAGTTAGCTGGCTCGTGGGCTGTTCGGAACATCAACAGCGCAGGTGATTTGATTTCTGGCTTAAACCTGGGCGCTAATGGTCATAACCGTCTTTCTGGGAAATTGACTCATATCACTGGCGAGACCTTAATTGAGAGAGCCGTTATAAAGTCAGCTATGGTTGATAAGCTGAAGACAGCTAATTTTGAAGCTGGTTCAGTGACTACAGTTGTTTTGGACGCTGAAGCCGTGACTGCTGATAAAGTGAGAATGGACCAAGCATTTGCTAACAAGCTAGTAGCAAGCAATATCTTCACAGATACGCTTGTTGCTAAAGAGGCTTTCATCAACAAACTTCGGTCTGTTGTAGTGTCTGCTACCTTGCTTGAGGGGTACAAGGGTAAAATCGGAGGATTCCAAATTGGCACACATGATAACGACCCAAGTTCATTCTGGTTGACAGGTCTGAATCAATTTAAAGTTGGCATGAGTAACGGTCAAGGTCGACAGTTCCAGACAGCGTTTTGGGCAAATTGGGGGAACGACTGGGGGAAACCGGGACCTCTGTCTTGGTATGTAACGCTAGAAGGTAAAATGTTCTGCAGAAACGATGTGGCATTTCATAGAGTGGTTGACTTCTCAAATACAAGCATAATCAATTTTTATGGCTCAAATAATTTTCACAAAAATATTGAAATGAAAGGTGGAACCGAAATTTATGGAACCGGTCGAAGTCCTCGCGAGAATGGCAAGAATGCAGTCGTTTGGTGGAATCAGGTTGGAGATGGAACGGTTAAGTACTGGATTGATAAGGTTTCAGACAGACGTTTAAAACGAGATATCATTGATACCGATGTTAATGCGATTAATAAAATCAATCAATTGAAAATGGTTGCATTTGATTTCATCAAGACTGGCAAACATGAGGAAATCGGTTTGATTGCACAAGAGGTCGAAGCAATCCTCCCATCAGCAATTTCACAAAATCCCGAGAACCCAGATGGCTATCTGCATATCGACTATACCGCATTTGTACCTTACTTAATTAAGGCAATTCAAGAACTGAATCAAAAATTGGAGGAAATAGCATGGATGAAGCAATCAATCAGCTAGTGTCACAATCGCTAGCAACTAAATTGGCCAAAAGTGAATTGGAATCGGCTCAAAACGAGGCGTTTTATCAACTCGCGGTAAGCGAATTAAAAGCAATGAACGAGGTGCTGGAATACGACCCAGCACTCAAAGAACTTTTCGAAGAAACAAAAGCAAAAATGCAAAAAGGAGAATAGAACATGATACAAACTTATGAATTAGCAAACAACCCTTACTATCGTCAACCTGAGAATGTCACAATCGTGACAATCAAAAAAGAACATGGCCAACGCTACAGCTATGAGCAAGCTGGCTTGTCCGGCGACCGTACACACGAGAGTCAGGAAGTGCTTATCCAGGCAGTTCTTGATGTGATTAAGGCTGAACTTGACCCAGCAAGCGCTATCGTTCAGACGCAAGCAAAATTGGAAGAAGCGACTCATGAACTTGCTGAAACTAAAGCTAAACAAACTGCTACTGATGAAGCAGTTAAACATAACCAAGAAGAGACAGACCGTTATGGGAAGATTATCCATGCGGTCGTTTTAAATGCCGTAGCAGGTAAGACAATTGCTTATGGAACCAACTACAAGGAATTGGTTGAGTTGATTCCGCTTGCTGAAGTTGGTAAGCATTATATGGCACATGACTTGATTACTATCGAAGATCCAGCGCACGTTGAAGTAAACGGTGAAGGCAAACGTGTTTTGGTTCAGCTTAACCGTGAATTTACTTACAACGGAGAACCAGTCAGCGATTTCGCTCGCAATGGTCGTCTTGAACTTGACGGAACAGGCGCAGCATGGAAGTTTGAACCTAAAGAATAGAGGTGACTATGCCAGAATATGAACGTTTAATTTTGCAAATCTTCATATCTCTTATCCCTGTGATAGGTCTTTATTTTTCGATGAAAGACAGAGCGACAAAGCAAGAGAATCGCATCACAATTATGGAAAAGGACATCGAGAACTTGCACGAATTTAAAACATCGGCCAATAAACGTCTGGATAACCACGACGAACAGAACAAGGCGATCTTGGTTCTGGCTGAGCAGGTTAAATCATTAGGTGAAGATGTTAGAGAGTTGAAAGCATTAATACAGAATAAAAATTAAGAAAGGAGCAAAGAATGGCTTATGTTCTTAATTCAACCAATCTCGAACAACTGGACGGTGGATTTTTAGTTAAGCAAGGCGATGTGGCTTCCACATTTGCCTTTTCTTTACTGGATGAAAATCATGAGCCGATTCCACAGCTTGAAGGACAAGAGGCATCTATTACGTTGACGAGAGGCAAGGAGCAATTGCGCAAGATGGCAGTCGTGACAAATGGTGCGGTTGCTTTTAATTTGGGCATGATTTTACCTGCTGGCCTATATCAAATCGAGGTAGTTGTGGCAGGGTATGTATTCCCAAGCGACGACTCGACTCAAATTAGAGTCACAAAATCGGATAAGAATCTGGTTACAGAGGAAATCCATGCTCTCAAAGAGTTGAATATTGCTGAAGAAGTTAAAAAGCAGCTTGCAGGGAGAACTGTAGGTAGCGATGGCACAGTGAGTCAGGAATTCCCTGACTTGATTAAGTACTACAATATTGGAAAGGTATAGAAAATTATGGATACAAGTAAACTGATTGCATTCGCTTCCGCATTGGGAGCGGATAACAAGACAATAATGCAGTTAATAGCTACGAAGGTTGACGCAGCTACATTAACTCAAGCCATTGAGCAAGCCAAAATAGCAGTCAAGGCGGAAATTTTAGGTGAAGGTGTTCCGGAAACTCTCGACACCTTGAAGGAAATTGCTACCGCGATCTCAGGTATGAGCGGAGATACTGAAGGCGCAGTCGTTCAAAAATTGGCTGACCTCGGACGTCGTATTGACGAATTTGCCAATGTTGATCTAGTGGCAACATATAACGCTGCGAAAGCGTGATTGCCATGAGTAATTTAGAGGAATTTGCTAAGGCCGTCGGCCGTGATGTGAAGGTGCTGAATCAAAAACCAAGCCCAGAATTAACTCTAACTGGAAATACCCTCGGCATTGTCGGGGGTAACAGGGTCACTCTACCATTACCAGAGAACGTAGGCCATGAAATCCGTGGTACAGGTTCGCCTGAAGGTAAGATCGTGGCTGAACGTGGAACCACGTATGTCGACACACTTGCGACGAATGGAGCGCTCACGTGGATAAAGGCAAATGGTAGTGGTAATACAGGATGGAAAGTTTTAATCGGTGATACTGGCTGGATAACCCTTAATTCAGCTTCAATACTAACTAATGGCAGCCAAAAATCATTTATTAAGATTAGACGTGTAAACAACTTAGTCTCTTATAACTTCGGAGGTCTTCAGTACGGTTGGTTCGGGATCATTCGAAGAAATGGACCGGGATTCGTCGGTCACGGTAGCACTGGACCTCGAGGAGTAAAGGTGGTAACTCCTGGAAACATTCCGCAAGGTTTTAGAAGTGAAAGCTCTTTAATCGGAGGTATTTACAGTGATTCAGGAAAACCGTACGGAATCTGGTATTTGGGCGGAAAGAGTGACTCAAACTTTATCCAATTCACGTTTTACGAAGAAATCCCAACCAACAAAGACATTGGAGATATTCGTGTCAGTGCTGTCTCGTATATAACTGACGAAGATTGGCCTACACAATTACCATAAGAAAGGAAAATATACATGATTAACTGGAAAGTACGATTTAACTTTAAAAACAAAACATTCTTATTACGAGTGGCATTTGCTTTAGCTTTGCCAATTCTCGCATATTTCAATCTTAAACTAGAAGATTTGGTAAGCTGGGGAGTTATCTTCGATTTACTAGGTAAATTCTTCTCAAACCCTTATCTTTTAGGTTTGACGATTGTAAATATCTTGAATATCATTCCAGACCCCACAACATCAGGAATCTCTGATAGCAAACGTGCTCTTGACTATCAAGAACCAAGCGAAGATTAGGAGAAAAAAATGAAGAAAAACGACTTATTCATCGACGTATCTAGCCACAATGGATACGATATTACAGGTATTTTGGCTGACATGGGTACACAGAATACTATTATCAAAATTTCTGAAAGTACAAGCTATATCAACCCTTGCCTGTCCGCTCAAGTTGAGCAATCAACCCCTATTGGATTTTATCATTTCGCATGGTTTGGAGGTGACATCGAAGAAGCCGAACGAGAGGCACGCTACTTCCTTGATAATGTGCCTCAAAAAGTAAAATACTTGTGTCTCGACTACGAAGATCATGCAAGCGGAGATAAACAGGCAAATACAGATGCTTGTATTCGCTTCATGGAAATCCTCAAAGAAAATGGCTACGAGCCAATCTATTACAGCTACAAGCCATTCACGCTTAATAATATTTATTATGAGCAGATTCTTGCGAAATTCCCAAACAGCCTTTGGATTGCCGGGTATGGTTTAAACGATGGTAACGCTGACTTTGAATACTTCCCAAGCATGGACGGTATACGCTGGTGGCAATACTCTTCAAATCCGTACGACAAAAACATTGTTTTATTAGATGATGAAGAAGCTAAACCCGGATGGAAGCAGAACGATACAGGCTACTGGTACGTACATTCAGACGGCTCTTATCCTAAAGATAAGTTTGAGAAGATCGACGACGTCTGGTACTACTTCGACAACTCAGGCTACATGCTTGCAGAACAATGGAAGAAGCACACAGACGGCAATTGGTATTGGTTCGATAATTCAGGACACATGGCTACAGGTTGGAAGAAAATCGCTGAGAAGTGGTACTATTTCAACGAAGAAGGAGCTATGCTGACTGGTTGGGTTAAGTACAAGGATACTTGGTACTACCTCGACAGCAAGGACGGTAACATGGTATCTAACGCATTTATCCAGTCCGCAGACAAGAAAGGTTGGTACTACGTCAAAGAAGATGGCACACTGGCAAATAAGCCAGAGTTTACTGTTGAGCCTAACGGGCTCATTACTACAAAATAATCTTAAAAATAAGTAGAAAGGAAACTTTCTAAATTGTTCTTTCACCGCAGGCAATAGCTTGCGGTTTTTTTGTTTGCTCTGAAATACGCTTGATAATCGCTTGAAATTCTGAAAAACCTTTATAAATATAGGGTTAGGAGTGTTCTTTTTCGCTTGAATATCTTTATTTTGCTCTGAAAGTAGAAAAACAGTAATTTTTTCACTACTTTTTTTATTTTTTTACGAATAGATAAGTAAGGAGGAAGAAAACATGAACATTTTGAACATTAAACTTGCAAGCGTAGAGCAGACAGACTTAGGTTTTGAACATTGGGTAGATGTGACTTACCAGGTTCCGATTTTGAAAAATGAGTACACGGTCAAGCTGTTGTTGCTTATGGAATGCAAGATAGAGGACCACGAAGTGATTGAGTACCTGGTCAGCACTTGGAAGTATCGGGATCTCGTGCTGCACTCTGTGCAGATGTATGGGATTGAGAGAGAAGGGGCAAAAAAGGGGCAAAAATGTCGTAAACCTCTGTAAAATGATGTAAAACCAATTATTTTAAAACTGAAAATATAGCTATTTTTTAAGGCATTGGAATTTGATGTAAATATATGTAATGGTGTTTTTAAAAGTAGACGGGTTCTAATTTAACATTGAGAATATGATCCTAAGTGAGAAGCTCACTTGGGATTTTTTTAATCAAGAAAATAGTTCTCATGAAAACTTTTTTCTTGACAGCTTTTCTGAAAATGGTAAAATAGTTCTCATGGAAACTTATTTAGTTCCTAGGAGAACTAAATGTGATGGTTAGAAAGGAGTTGGTATGGATAAACCGATGTTAGTCTTTAAGCGTTTTGGTCATCAGATTCACCTCATGGTGCAAAAGGAAGCCAAACGTTGTGGTATTGAATTTATGGGTGGGCCTCAAGGTCAGGTTGTGCGTTTTTTGGATAATCGTGAGAAAAACCAAGACTTGGTCTTGATTAAAGATATCGAGCAGGAACTCAATATTACCAAGTCTGTTGCTAGTAATCTGGTTAAGCGTATGGTGCAAAATGGTTTGGTGGAATTGGAGGCGAATCCTAGCGATAAGCGGGCAAAATTTGTTCGTTTGACGGACAAAGCACGTTCTCAGATGCAGCAGGTTAAGGCCTTTTTTGAACGAATTGACAAGCAGTTGATGGAAGACATTGATGAAGATGAATTAGTGATTTTTGAGAAAGTTCTCGGTCAACTACAGGAAAATATCAAGGGAATAGGAGGAGAGAATGAAGAAATTAGCCAAAAGAATTAGTAGAAAAGAATGGGGGATGATTTTACTAGCTATTCTCTTTACCTGCTTTTCGGTCTATCTGGAGTTGGAAGTGCCGACTTATATCTCGAAAATTACGGATTTGCTAGGTAGTCAAGGAACTAATTTAGATGAGTTGTGGCAGCCGGCAAGCATGATGGTGGGAATGTCCTTTCTTGCCTTCTTGTCCGTAGTTGCAGTTGGATTTTTTGCATCCCGAGTGGCGGCTTCTTATACTAGTAGGTTGAGAAGTGATATTTTTAACCGAGTTTTGGATTACTCGCAGACAGAGATTAAGAAATTCTCTATTCCCAGTCTTTTAACTCGTACCACCAATGACATTATTCAAGTTCAAATGTTGATTACCATGGGCTTGCAAGTGGTAACACGTGGTCCAATTATGGCTATCTGGGCTATTGGGAAGATTTTAGGTCATTCAGAATACTGGCTCTGGGCCGTACTTGTGGCAGTGATTGTCAACGTTCTGATGACGACTGTTTTGATGACGCTAGCCTTTCCAAAACAGTCCTTGATTCAAAGTCTGACTGATAAACTGAACAGTATCACTCGTGAAAGTTTAACAGGTATTCGTGTCGTTCGCGCCTACAATGCTGAAGAATACCAAAATGAAAAATTTGCAGCAGCAAATGATGAATTGACACGCTTGAATTTGTTTGTCAACCGTCTTATGGCTATTTTGAACCCTATCATGATGGGGATTTCAAGTGGTTTGAGTGTGGCGATTTACTGGATTGGGGCCTATGTGATTAACGACGCTGCTCCGATAGCGCGTCTGCCTCTCTTTAGTGACATGATTGTTTTCATGTCTTATGCTATGCAGGTTGTCATGGGCTTCCTTCTCATGGGGGCGCTCTTCATCGTTCTTCCCCGAACTATGGTCTCTGCTAAGCGGATTAATCAAGTTTTAGATTTGCATTCTTCTATCCAAAACCCTGCTCAAGTGCAGCTGGCTGATGAAAACCTCAAAGGTCAGGTCGAATTTAAGGATGTGACCTTCCGATATGCGGCAAATTCGGAGGCGGTTATTGAGAATGTTAGCTTTAGAGCAGAAGCTGGTCAAACAGTGGCCTTTATTGGGTCAACAGGTTCTGGTAAATCAACTCTGGTCAATCTGATTCCACGTTTCTACAACGTATCAGCAGGAGAAATTCTGGTGGACGGTGTCAATGTTCAAGACTATGACTTGGAAGATTTGCGCAACAAGGTTGGTTATATTCCTCAGAAAGCGGTTCTCTTTTCAGGTGATGTCAAGGACAATCTAGACTTTGGACAAAGTCAAGAAACACCACTTAGTGAGCAGGCTATGTGGCAGGCTTTGGAGTTGGCTCAGTCTAAGAACTTTATCGAAGACAAGGAAGCGGGCTTAGCGTCAGAAGTGGCCCAAGGAGGAACCAACTTCTCAGGTGGTCAAAGACAGCGTCTGGCCATTGCGCGTGCCTTAGCTCGGAAGCCAGAAATCCTCATCTTTGATGACTCCTTCTCAGCCTTGGACTACAAGACAGACCGTGTCCTACGCCAAGAGTTAGCAGAGAAAACCAAGTCTATGACCAAGCTTATCGTCGCACAGCGTATTTCAACGATTATGGACGCAGATTTGATTTTGGTCTTGGATCAAGGGAAAGTCGTGGGACAAGGCACCCACAAGGAACTTCTAGCTAATAACGAAGTTTACCAAGAAATTGCCTATTCACAACTATCGAAGGAGGAATTGGAACATGGAAAATAAGAAAATGTCTCTTTGGAAACAGAGTAAACCCTATCTTGCAGGCCTCCAGTTTGCCCTTCTGATAGCCTTTATAGCAACAATCGTATCCAATATCATTACTGTTTATGGGCCGACTCGTATCAAGGAAATGACCAATATCATTGCCAGTGGACTAGAAACAAGTGTGGATGTCGCTGCGGTTGCAGCCATTGGTAGTTTTTTGGCCGTCATCTATGTGATCGGACTTCTATCAAATTATTTGCAGGCCTTTCTGTTTACAACAGCCATTCAACGTTTTTCAGAGCGTTTGAGAAGAGCTATTGCAGAGAAAATTAATCGCCTTCCATTGGGGTATTTTGATGGACATTCTCAAGGAGATACCTTGTCTCGTGTGACCAATGACGTTGACACTGCAGCCCAGTCCCTCAATCAAAGTCTGGGAACAGTTCTTTCATCCACTTTACTGGTCGTGGCAGTCTTGGTAACCATGTTTGGGATGAACTGGATTTTAGCCTTGGTGACGGTTGTTTCAACTCTAATCGGTTTTGCTTTCGTGTCCGTTTTTATGGGCAAATCGCAGGGATTCTTTAAGAGTCAGCAACAAGACCTAGCAGCTGTCAACGGCTATGTGGAGGAAATGTACTCTGGCCATAATGTGGTGACCAGTTATAATGCTATCGAGAGTACGAAAGAAGAATTTGCGACATTAAACCATCTTCTGTATGATAGTATCTGGAAATCTCAATTTATTTCAGGGATTATGATGCCGATTATGATGTTTATTGGGAACTTTAGCTATGCCTTGGTGATTATCGTTGGTGCAGCCTTGGCCTTAAATGGGCAGATTAGTATCGGGATTATCGTTGCCTTTATGGCCTACGTTCGTATCTTTTCTCAGCCTCTTTCACAAATTGCCCAAGGGATTACTAGTCTTCAGCAGGCTAGTGCAGCCATGGGACGTGTCTTTGAATTTTTAGCTGAAGAGGAAATGGAAGATGAATCCCATAAAGAAAGACAATTGAGCGATATGAAAGGTCAAGTAGTCTTTGATCGAGTCTCCTTTGGTTATACACCAGAGCGAACTATTATCCATGACTTTTCTGCGACAGCTCATGCAGGTCAAAAGGTTGCTATTGTAGGGCCGACTGGAGCTGGTAAGACAACCATTGTCAATCTTTTGATGAAGTTTTATGAGATTGATAAGGGAAGCATCCGTATTGATGGTATCGATACCAAGGAGATGAAGCGTTCGGAAGTACACGATGCCTTTTCAATGGTCTTGCAGGATACTTGGCTCTTTGAAGGAACCATTCGTGACAATCTCATCTATAACCAAACAGGTATTAGTGATGAGCGTGTGATTGAAGCCAGCAAGGCTGTGGGGATTCACCACTTTATCATGACCCTGCCAGATGGTTATGATACTGTCTTGGATGATACAGTAACCTTGTCTGTCGGACAAAAACAACTCTTGACCATTGCTCGTGCTTTGTTGAAAGATGCACCACTCCTAATCCTAGATGAAGCGACATCTTCGGTTGATACACGGACGGAAGAATTAATCCAGAAAGCCATGGACCGTTTGATGGAGGGAAGAACTTCCTTTGTCATCGCCCACCGCTTGTCTACTATTCGAAATGCTGATCTTATTCTGGTTATGAAAGATGGAAATATTATCGAGCAAGGCAATCATGAGGAGCTGATGGCACAAGCTGGTTTCTACGCTGACCTCTACAACAGTCAGTTTACAGAAGATGAAGCAGAAGAATAAACCCAAAGAAGGCTTGACGGCCTTCTTTTTCTGCACTATACTAGAAGACAAGTGCTTCCCTATAAGCAAAATTTGAGTAAGTGATGAGAAAATATATGAAAAATTATCAAGAATGGTATGACCATATTGCTAGTAAGATTGAAAATAAGCCTATCTTTCTGAGACTGTTAAGAACTTTCAATCGGTTCATGACGGTAGTTATGCCTATGATTTATCTAACCTTGTTAGCAACTACCTATCTTCAAGAAGGACTTGGGAAACAGGTCTTGATCTATGTGTTTATCCCTGCATCAGGTTTTGTGATTTTGTCCTTTCTTCGTAAGAAAATCAATGCCCCTAGGCCTTATGAGGAATGGGATATTAAACCCTTACTTGACAGAGATAGTCCTGGTCAGTCAATGCCCAGTCGTCATGTCTTTTCAGCAACCATTATCTCCATGGCTTGCATGCATGCTAGTCTACCTATAGGGATGATTTGTTTGACATTATCAGCCTTCCTAGGTCTAGTGAGAGTCTTAGGTGGCGTGCATTATCCCAAGGATGTAGTGGTTGGCTATATTTGTGCTCTTGTATGGGGTGTGATTTTCTTTCTATGTTGACCTGTAAGTTAAGGTGGTCCCACAACCACTTACGAGTCTAAAGTAACCACTTGCTTTTTTGCTCTTGTTTTCTTATTTTCCCTTTGATATAGTAGAGTCAGAAAGGAGATGGAATGAAGTTACGAATCGAAATTGACAGCAATTTAGAGGAAACTGAAATTGTCATCAAGGCAGCGGCTTTGACAGATGAGATTGCGGATTTACAGCGGCTCTTGCAAGAGTCCAAGTCTCCTAGGTTGATTTTTTACAAGGGAACAGGTGAATATTATCTGGACTTATCGGAAATTCTCTTCTTTGAGACAGAAGGTAGCAAGATTTACGCCCATACCCAGAAAGATGCCTACGAGGTTCGACTTAAACTCTATGAGTTAGAGGCTATCCTTCCTCGATATTTTAGTCGGGTATCCAAGTCGACTATTGCAAATATCCGTCAGGTTTACTCGGTGGACAAATCCTTTTCAGGAACGGGCACCATTTCCTTTTATCAGACCCACAAGGAGGTTCATGTGTCACGGCATTATCAATCCCTCCTAAAAGAAAATCTAAGAAACATGAGGTAAGAACATGAAAAAGAAAGCATTTGGTATTGTGTTGCTGGTTTTAGCAGCATGGATTTTGTTGCAAGGAAATTTTGGCATTCCTTCTTTGGATGGTAAAATATGGCCTTTACTTGGTATCGTCTTTTTTGCCTACCAGTCAGTTGAATCTTTGCTTCGTCGTCACCTGACATCAGCAGTTTTGACCGCTCTAGTAGCCTTAATGATTGCAAATCATTTTTATAACATTTTGCCTATCCCAAATCAGTCTCTATTTTGGGCAAGTATCTTAGCAGTGCTAGGTGTTGGCTATCTCACTCACTCAAGTAAGTTTTGGAATGGGAAAAAATGGTGGTATGACGGTGAAAAGACCATTATGACAGACAAGGAAGTCGCTTTTGGAAGTGGGACTTTCTATAAACAAGATCAAGATCTTGTAGAAGACCAAGTAGAAGTTGCTTTTGGGAATGCAAAAATCTACTATGACAATGCAGAGATGTTGGGAGATAGCGCAACCTTGAAGATAGAAGTCGGTTTTGGGAATGCAGTTATCTATGTTCCTCAACATTGGGGAGTTGATTTAAAGGTAGAAACTTTCTGTGGCGTAGCCAAGGCAGATACTCCTCTAGCCCCAACCAGCAAAACCTTGATTATTCGCGGGGAAGTGGCTTTTGGTAAACTTGGTGTTGTCTACGTCAAATAAAAAAATCTTCCAATCCCCTTGCCAAAACAGAGAAAGTGTGATAACATAGTACAGTATGTGGTGCTAGCACATCCGCTATATTAGATCTAATAGGAGGAAAACACAAATGGCTAAAGTATGTTACTTTACAGGTCGTAAGACTGTATCAGGAAACAACCGTTCACACGCGATGAACCAAACAAAACGTGCCGTAAAACCAAACCTTCAAAAAGTTACTGTTCTTATCGATGGTAAACCTAAAAAAGTTTGGGCTTCAGCTCGTGCTTTGAAATCAGGTAAAGTTGAACGCGTTTAATAATAAAAGTAAGGAGACCTTATGGTCTTTTTTCTTTTACTGTAGATATAAAATCATTTGAAAAATAGAGTAAATATCCGCTGATACAGTATTCTGCTTTTACACTTGGAATGAAATATGATAAAATAGAGTATCAACTAGTTGAGGTAAAAAGGATGACTGTAAAAATTAATACAAAAGATGGTCAAATCGAACTAACAGATGAAGTGATAGCAACCGTCGTAGGTGGAGCAGCAACTGAGATTTTTGGTGTGGTCGGTATGGCTAGTAAAAATGCCCTCAAAGATAACTTCCAAGCCCTTCTAGGTAAGGAAAATTATTCTAAAGGTGTCGTCGTAAAAGCGTCCGAAGATGGCAGTATTGCAGTTGATGTATATACCGTGTTGAGCTACGGAACAAAGATTAGCGAAGTGTCAAAAAACATTCAAGAGCGTGTTCGTTTTAGTTTGGAAAACCAACTTGGAATTACTGCTCAGACTGTAAATGTATACATTCAAAATATCAAAGTTGTAGGAGAATAACCGTGTCAAAAATTACTACTAGCTTATTTCAAGAAATGGTGCAGGCTGCATCAACTCGCTTGAATAAGCAAGCTGAATATGTCAATTCATTAAACGTTTTTCCAGTTCCAGATGGAGATACTGGTACAAATATGGGAATGACCATTGAAAATGGTGCTAAAGAAGTTGCAGACAAGCCAGCTTCTACTGTTGGAGAGGTGGCAAGCATTCTTGCAAAAGGTCTTTTGATGGGTGCGCGTGGGAACTCAGGAGTTATTACATCTCAGCTTTTCCGCGGATTTTCACAAGCCATCAAGGATAAAGACGAGTTAACAGGTCAAGATTTGGCTCTTGCCTTCCAATCAGGTGTGGAAGTTGCTTATAAGGCAGTTATGAAACCAGTTGAAGGAACGATTTTGACAGTTTCTCGTGGTGCTGCTATCGGTGCTAAGAAAAAAGCTGAGCAAACAGATGATGCTGTTGAAGTAATGCGTGCAGCCTTGGAAGGTGCTAAAACAGCTCTAGCTAAAACGCCAGATATGCTTCCAGTCTTGAAGGAAGTTGGCGTTGTGGACTCAGGTGGTCAAGGATTGGTCTTCATCTACGAAGGTTTCCTCTCAGCCCTTACTGGCGAATATATTGCATCTGAGGACTTTGTAGCGACTCCGGCCAACATGAGTGAAATGATCAATGCTGAACATCATAAGTCTGTAGCTGGTCACGTAGCGACTGAGGACATCACCTTTGGTTACTGTACTGAAATCATGGTAGCTCTTAAGCAAGGTCCAACCTATGCCAAAGATTTTGACTACGACGAATTCCGTAACTACTTGAATGAACTCGGGGATTCTCTCCTTGTTGTCAATGATGATGAAATTGTCAAAGTCCATGTCCATACAGAAGATCCAGGACTTGTTATGCAAGAAGGTCTCAAATATGGTAGCTTGGTCAAGGTAAAAGTTGACAATATGCGTAACCAACACGAAGCACAGGTTGAGAAAGAAGCTGCTCAAGTTAGCAAACCAGCTGAAGAAAAAGAGTATGCTTTGATTGCTGTAGTGGCTGGTAAAGGTCTAGCAGATATCTTCCGTTCTCAAGGTGTGGATTATGTTATCGAAGGCGGTCAAACTATGAACCCTTCAACAGAAGACTTTATCAAGGCTGTTGAACAGGTCAACGCTCGTAACATCATCTTCCTACCAAACAACAAGAATATTTTCATGGCAGCTCAATCTGCAGCAGAAGTTTTGGAGCAACCAGCAGTAGTGGTAGAGGCTCGTACTCTTCCTCAAGGTTTGACAAGTCTTCTTGCCTTTGATCCAAGCAAGTCTATCGAAGAAAACCAAGAGCGTATGACTGCTGCTCTTAGCGATGTCGTTAGCGGAAGCGTCACAACAGCTGTGCGTGATACAACCATTGATGGCTTAGAAATCCATGAAAACGATAATCTTGGTATGGTGGATGGGAAAATCCTCGTGTCAAACCCTGACATGCACCAAACCTTGACAGAAACATTGAAACATATGTTGGATGAAGATAGTGAAATCGTCACCTTCTATGTTGGTGAAGACGGAAGCGAAGAACTTGCCAATGAAATTGCCCAAGAAATCGCAGAAGAATTCGAAGATGTTGAAGTAGAGATTCACCAAGGCCAACAACCAGTTTACCCATACCTATTTAGTGTGGAATAAAAATTTAATAGATTAAAAAGAAAGTTGATTTTACAACTTTCTTTTTTTATGACATTTGTCATATTTCCTCATGACAGAAGCTTCTAGTGACTATACCTTCAAAGAATTATACTAGATGTATCAAATGGAGGAAGAAAAAATGAAACATAAAGTAATTGTCGCAATGAGTTTAGTAGCAGCAGGAGTCATGACTTATCTCATGTTTTCAGGATTGGATGAAGGTTTCTATCATTTTCCTTGGGAGCTATTTGCAGGATTTGGAATGATGTCCTGGCTTATCCGAGAAGGTTTGAAATTAGTCTCAGATGTGAAAAAGGAGTTTGAAAAATGAAAAAAGCGATTCTATATCTTTTTATTGGACTATCACTAGTGGTATGGTTGGTAGAAATGTTTATAGGTTGGTTTGATCAAGCCTTCCTTCACCAATTCATCCGTGGTGCCTGGGGATTAGGATTTATGATTTTTATCGCCTTTCCGATGGGAAAGGAGTGGCTGAAAGGAGAATATCATGAACATGATTGAGGTAGAAAGCCTAAATAAAAACATTAAGGGCAAGGCTATTTTGAAGGATATTTCCTTTGAGGTAGCTGAAGGTGAATGCGTCGCCTTGATTGGGCCAAATGGTGCTGGGAAGACAACACTCTTGGACTGTCTGCTTGGAGATAAACTGGTCTCCAGCGGTCAAGTATCCATCCAAGGCTTGCCAGTGACGAGCTCTAAGTTAGACTACACAAGATCCTACCTCCCTCAAGAAAATGTCATCGTTCAGAAATTAAAGGTAAAAGAGTTGATTGTTTTCTTTCAACGTATCTATCCAAATCCCTTGAGCGAGCAGGAAATTGATCAACTATTGCAGTTTGACCAGCAACAAAAAGAACAATTTGCAGAAAAATTGTCAGGTGGGCAGAAGCGTCTTTTCTCTTTTATCTTGACCTTAATTGGGCGACCAAAGCTTGTCTTTTTAGATGAGCCTACATCGGCTATGGATACATCAACTCGTCAACGTTTTTGGGAGATTGTCGATCAGTTAAAGAAAAATGGTGTGACCATTGTCTATTCTTCTCACTATATCGAAGAGGTGGAGCATACGGCTGATCGAATCTTGGTGCTACACAAGGGTGAATTGATTCGTGATACAACGCCTCTAGCTATGCGTAGTGAGGAGATTGAAAAGCACTTTATCCTTCCTCTAGCATATAAGGAAGTTGTCGAACAGTCAAACTTGGTTGAAAACTGGTCACAAAAACAGGATGCTCTACAAGTAGTCACACGCGAAGCAGATGCTTTCTGGGAACTATTAGTCCGAGCAGGATGTAGGATTCAAGAAATTGAAGTCAATAATCGTAGCTTACTGGATACAATCTTTGAAGAAACACAAAAGGGAGATGACTAAGATGAAACAATGGATAGCATTAAATAAGATAGAATTTCTATTGACCAAACGACAATTAGTCTACTATCTATTATCCGTAGGGATGCCGACAGCCTTCTATTTATTCTTTTCAGGCATGTACCAGGACACACCAGGTGGACCGGCTAATTTTATGCGTGATTACCTCATCTCCATGACAGCCTTTTCCATGATGTCGACAGCTATGTTTTCATTCCCAGCTGTTTTACATACAGATAAAATCAACAACTGGCAGAAAACATTGCGCCATACTCCGGTAAATATGGTAGAATATTATCTATCAAAGATAACAAGTATGATGTTTGATTATCTGGTCTCAATCCTGGTTGTTTTTTCAGTTGGGCACTTGGTCAGAGGTGTGGATATGCCTTTAGGAAGCTGGATTGGGGCTGCGCTCTTGCTGATAGTAGGAAGTGTAGCTTTTGTAGCGATTGGCTTGACCTTGACACTCTTGCCTTCTAGTCAGCTAATGTCTGTCGTGGGCAATCTTCTCTATCTAGGCTTGGCTGTTTTAGGCGGACTCTGGATGCCCATCTCTTTATTTCCAGACTGGATGCAAGCAATCGGGAAGTGTCTACCAACTTATCAGTTGATGGAGTTGCTCAAGACCTTCTTAAACGAGGGTGGCATCAATTTATCAGCCACAGTTTATCTACTTGTTTTTTCAGCAGTTTTGTTTGGTTTGACCATTTACCTTCAAGGTCATAAGGAGAATTCTTAATGCTTGAAAGACTGAAAAGCATAGACTATATGTATTGGGCCAGTTTGATTTTTATGGTTTTTCCCATCGTTCCTGTAGTGACTGGATGGCTTTCTGCCTGGCATTTATTGAGTGATATTCTATTTGTAGTGGCGTATTTGGGTGTTTTAACAACTAAGAGCCAGTACCTATCTTGGCTATATTGGAGCCTCATGCTGACTTATGTAGTTGGGAATACTGCCTTTGTTGCTGTGAATTATATCTGGTTTTTCTTTTTCCTATCTAATCTCTTAATTTATCATTTTGGCGTACGTAGTTTAAAGTCTTTACATGTCTGGACATTTCTCCTTGCTCAAGTCCTAGTTGTGGGCCAACTTTTGATTTTTCAGAGAATCGAAGTTGAGTTTCTATTCTATCTACTTGTAATTCTTGCTTTTGTCGATTTAATGACTTTTGGATTGGTTCGGATTCGTATTGTGGAGGATTTGAAAGAAGCACAGGCTAAGCAAAATGCCCAGATAAATCTATTGCTTGCTGAAAATGAACGCAGTCGTATCGGTCAAGATTTGCATGATAGTCTGGGGCATACCTTTGCTATGTTGAGTGTCAAGACAGATTTAGCCTTGCAGTTATTTCAGATGGAGGCTTATCCACAGGTGGAAAAGGAATTAAGAGAAATTCACCAGATCAGTAAGGATTCCATGAATGAAGTGCGAACCATTGTGGAAAATCTGAAATCACGGACCCTAGCTTCAGAGCTTGAGACTGTTAAGAAGATGCTGGAAATTGCTGGAATTGAGGTGGAAATAGCTAATCAACTAGATACAGCTAGCTTAACTCAGGAATTGGAGTCAACGGCTTCCATGATTTTGCTTGAATTAGTGACCAACATCATCAAACATGCCCAAGCGTCTAAAGCTTACTTAAGATTAGAACGGACAGAGAAAGAACTCCTTTTAACAGTAAGAGATGATGGTTGTGGTTTTACTTCTATAAAAGGGAATGAGCTCCATACAGTTCGAGAACGTGTCCTTCCATTTTCGGGAGAGGTAAATGTGATTAGTCAAAAACAACCGACAGAAGTTCAGGTTCGACTAGCTTATAAGGAGAGAAAGTAGATGAAAGTATTAGTCGCAGAAGATCAAAGTATGTTGCGAGATGCCATGTGCCAGTTGCTCACGCTTCAACCGGATGTAGAGTCTGTCTTTCAAGCTAAGAATGGGCAAGAAGCAATCCAACTATTAGAAAAGGAGTCTGTAGATATCGCCATCCTTGACGTAGAAATGCCTGTTAAGACGGGCCTCGAAGTCTTGGAGTGGATACGAGCAGAAAATCTAGAAACAAAGGTGGTTGTGGTGACGACCTTCAAGCGTCCTGGGTATTTTGAACGTGCGGTTAAGGCTGGAGTAGATGCTTATGTATTAAAAGAAAGAAACATTGCAGATCTCATGAAAACCTTGCACACCGTCCTAGAGGGACGCAAGGAGTATTCGCCTGAATTGATGGAAGTGGTGATGACGCATCCCAATCCATTAACAGAACAAGAAATCGCAGTTTTAAAGGGAATTGCTCAGGGCTTCTCTAACCAAGAAATTGCAGACAAACTTTATCTATCCAACGGAACCGTCCGAAACTATGTCACCAATATTCTTTCAAAACTAGATGCAGGCAATCGAACAGAGGCAGCTAATATCGCGAAAGAATCTGGTTGGTTGTGATGATATAATATTTTTTTGAACATTATGTGTTAAAATTGATGGAATTGAATGGAACAATACTAACTTTAGGAGGGTGGGATTCCTCCTTTTTCTTTTTTTGGGGAGCACTACAAAAGAGCTAAAATTAACAATAAAAAAGAAAAATATCTTGACAACCAATGGAAAATTTTGTTACAATAGTAGACGGTACTTTTTACTTTTGGTCTCTCAAGAGTGTACAGGGACGTGCTGACAAATGTTGCAAAAGTACACACAGATGATAGCTGTCACCAAGTGTATCATCACCAAAAATAAAAAAACACAGGAGAATGTAGATGCCTACAATTAACCAATTGGTTCGCAAACCGCGTAAATCAAAAGTAGAAAAATCTAAATCACCAGCTTTGAACGTTGGTTACAACAGTCATAAAAAAGTTCAAACAAACGTTTCTTCACCACAAAAACGTGGTGTTGCAACTCGTGTTGGAACAATGACACCTAAAAAACCTAACTCAGCCCTTCGTAAATTCGCTCGTGTACGTTTGAGCAACCTTATCGAAGTTACTGCCTACATCCCAGGTATCGGACACAACTTGCAAGAGCACAGCGTGGTTCTTCTTCGTGGTGGACGTGTAAAAGACCTTCCAGGGGTACGTTACCATATCGTCCGTGGTGCACTTGATACTGCAGGTGTTAACGATCGTAAACAAGGCCGTTCTAAATACGGTACTAAACGTCCAAAAGCATAAGGAAAGGGGATAAAGAGAAATGAGTCGTAAAAATAGAGCTCCAAAACGTGACGTATTGCCAGATCCGCTTTACAATTCACAACTAGTTACTCGTCTTATCAACCGCGTTATGCTTGATGGTAAACGTGGTACAGCTGCTTCAATCGTTTACGGTGCCTTTGAGCAAATCAAAGAAGCTACTGGAAACGATGCACTTGAAGTATTTGAAACAGCTATGGAAAACATCATGCCTGTACTTGAAGTACGTGCACGTCGTGTTGGTGGTTCTAACTACCAAGTCCCAGTTGAAGTTCGTCCAGAACGTCGTACAACACTTGGACTTCGTTGGTTGGTAACAATCGCTCGTCTTCGTGGTGAACACACAATGCAAGACCGTCTTGCAAAAGAAATCTTGGATGCTGCTAACAATACTGGTGCAGCTGTTAAGAAACGTGAAGACACTCACCGTATGGCTGAAGCTAACCGTGCATTCGCACACTTCCGTTGGTAAGATAGGATGCGAAAGCGTTAAGAAAGTCCCAGGGAAAATAGGGAATCAAAGCAGGTTGCGATTGCAACCAATGAGATTCATCTTTTTCTCCAGACTTTTAGCTTGAGCTCAACTATATCATGATGCTAGGAACGGTAAGGATGCAAGGTGAAAATAGGAAACTGACGCAGTATTCGATGAATACAAGGAAGTTTATCTTTTTCACACAGCATCCCGTTCCAGCTCAAATCGGCTAACTAACTTTAGCCCGAGTTCAATTCAACTTGTAAATCTACAAGTTGAAACCAACAATAGCATGAAAACATTGAGAACGGGTAGGTCCTGCCTATCCGTTTTTATTAAAATCGTGTTATAATAGAATAGAAATCAAAAATAAATAGGAGAAACAAACCTCATGGCACGCGAATTTTCACTTGAAAAAACTCGTAATATCGGTATCATGGCTCACGTCGATGCTGGTAAAACAACAACTACTGAGCGTATTCTTTACTACACTGGTAAAATCCACAAAATCGGTGAAACTCACGAAGGTGCGTCACAAATGGACTGGATGGAGCAAGAGCAAGAGCGTGGTATCACTATCACATCTGCTGCGACAACAGCTCAATGGAACAACCACCGCGTAAACATCATCGACACACCAGGACACGTGGACTTCACAATCGAAGTACAACGTTCTCTTCGTGTATTGGATGGTGCGGTTACCGTTCTTGATTCACAATCAGGTGTTGAGCCTCAAACTGAAACAGTTTGGCGTCAAGCAACTGAGTACGGAGTTCCACGTATCGTATTTGCCAACAAAATGGACAAAATCGGTGCTGACTTCCTTTACTCTGTAAGCACACTTCACGATCGTCTTCAAGCAAACGCGCACCCAATCCAATTGCCAATCGGTTCTGAAGATGACTTCCGTGGTATCATCGACTTGATTAAGATGAAAGCTGAAATCTATACTAACGACCTTGGTACAGATATCCTTGAAGAAGATATTCCAGCTGAATACCTTGACCAAGCTCAAGAATACCGTGAAAAATTGATTGAAGCAGTTGCAGAAACTGACGAAGAATTGATGATGAAATACCTCGAAGGTGAAGAAATCACTAACGAAGAATTGAAAGCTGGTATCCGTAAAGCGACTATCAACGTTGAATTCTTCCCAGTATTGTGTGGTTCTGCCTTCAAGAACAAAGGTGTTCAATTGATGCTTGATGCTGTTATTGACTACCTTCCAAGCCCACTTGACATCCCAGCAATCAAAGGTATCAACCCAGATACAGACGAAGAAGAAACTCGTCCAGCATCTGACGAAGAGCCATTTGCAGCTCTTGCCTTCAAGATCATGACTGACCCATTCGTAGGTCGTTTGACATTCTTCCGTGTTTACTCAGGTGTTCTTCAATCAGGTTCATACGTATTGAACACTTCTAAAGGTAAACGTGAACGTATCGGACGTATCCTTCAAATGCACGCTAACAGCCGTCAAGAAATTGACACTGTTTACTCAGGTGATATCGCTGCTGCCGTTGGTTTGAAAGATACTACAACTGGTGACTCATTGACAGATGAAAAAGCTAAAATCATCCTTGAGTCAATCAACGTTCCAGAACCAGTTATCCAATTGATGGTTGAGCCAAAATCTAAAGCTGACCAAGACAAGATGGGTATCGCCCTTCAAAAATTGGCTGAAGAAGATCCAACATTCCGCGTTGAAACAAACGTTGAAACTGGTGAAACAGTTATCTCAGGTATGGGTGAGCTTCACCTTGATGTCCTTGTTGACCGTATGCGTCGTGAGTTCAAAGTTGAAGCAAACGTAGGTGCTCCTCAAGTATCTTACCGTGAAACATTCCGCGCTTCTACTCAAGCACGTGGATTCTTCAAACGTCAGTCTGGTGGTAAAGGTCAATTCGGTGATGTATGGATTGAATTTACTCCAAATGAAGAAGGTAAAGGATTCGAATTCGAAAACGCAATCGTCGGTGGTGTGGTTCCTCGCGAATTTATCCCAGCGGTTGAAAAAGGTTTGGTAGAATCTATGGCTAACGGTGTTCTTGCAGGTTACCCAATGGTTGACGTTAAAGCTAAGCTTTACGATGGTTCATACCACGATGTCGACTCATCTGAAACTGCCTTCAAGATCGCGGCTTCACTTGCTCTTAAAGAAGCTGCTAAATCAGCACAACCAGCTATCCTTGAGCCAATGATGCTTGTAACAATCACTGTTCCGGAAGAAAACCTTGGTGATGTTATGGGTCACGTAACTGCTCGTCGTGGACGTGTAGATGGTATGGAAGCACACGGTAACAGCCAAATCGTTCGTGCTTACGTTCCACTTGCTGAAATGTTCGGTTACGCAACAGTTCTTCGTTCTGCATCTCAAGGACGTGGTACATTCATGATGGTATTTGACCACTACGAAGATGTACCTAAGTCAGTACAAGAAGAAATCATTAAGAAAAACAAAGGTGAAGACTAATCAGTCCTCGCTATAGAAGGAAGTCACTTAGTGGCTTCCTTTTTTGTATAGTTCCGATAAATTTTATAGATTCTGAAAACATACACTCATAAAAATTTCATATAAAAATTAGTTAAAGTAATTTGCGGAAGAAATATATAATTATAAATAGAAATAAGTTGAGAAGAATATAAATTACCTTTAAAAACTTATAAAAAAAGGATAATATTTATAAATAAACGTTAAAATAGAAAATTCAGAAAATTTCTTCTTTTCTCTTGAAAAATTTTGAAAAAATGGTATGATAGTAACAAGTTATTTTTAAGAGAAGAGAAAGGGGAACAATGGAGAAAATCAGTTTAGAATCTCCTAAGACGGGGTCGGACCTAGTTTTGGAAACACTTCGTGATTTAGGAATTGATACCATCTTTGGTTATCCTGGTGGTGCAGTCTTGCCTTTTTATGATGCGATATATAATTTTAAAGGCATTCGCCACATTCTAGGACGCCATGAGCAAGGTTGTCTGCATGAAGCTGAAGGTTATGCCAAATCAACTGGAAAGTTGGGTGTTGCCGTCGTCACTAGTGGGCCGGGAGCAACAAATGCCATTACAGGGATTGCAGATGCCATGAGCGATAGCGTTCCCCTTTTGGTCTTTACAGGTCAGGTGGCGCGAGCAGGTATTGGGAAGGATGCCTTTCAGGAGGCAGACATCGTGGGAATTACCATGCCAATCACTAAGTACAATTACCAAGTTCGTGAGACAGCTGATATCCCTCGAATCATTACGGAAGCTGTCCATATCGCAACTACAGGACGTCCAGGGCCAGTCGTAATTGACCTACCTAAAGACGTATCTGCTTTAGAAACAGACTTCATCTATTCACCAGAAGTGAACCTACCAAGCTATCAGCCGACTCTTGAGCCTAATGATATGCAAATCAAGAAAATCTTGAAGCAATTATCCAAGGCTAAAAAGCCAGTCTTGCTAGCTGGTGGTGGAATTAGTTATGCTGAAGCAGCTGCAGAATTAAATGAATTTGCTGAACGCTATCAAATTCCAGTGGTAACCAGTCTTTTGGGACAAGGAACGATTGCAACGAGTCATCCACTCTTCCTTGGAATGGGAGGTATGCACGGGTCATTCGCAGCTAATATTGCCATGACGGAAGCTGATTTTATGATTAGTATTGGTTGTCGTTTCGATGACCGCTTGACGGGGAATCCTAAGACTTTCGCTAAGAATGCTAAGGTTGCTCACATTGATATTGATCCAGCTGAGATTGGTAAGATTATCAGTGCAGATATTCCTGTAGTTGGAGATGCTAAGAAGGCTTTGCAAATGTTGTTGGCAGAACCAACAGTTCATAACAATACTGAAAAATGGATTGAGAAAGTTACTAAAGACAAGAACCGTGTTCGTTCTTATGACAAGAAAGAGCGTGTGGTCCAACCGCAAGCCGTTATTGAACGAATTGGTGAACTGACGAATGGAGATGCCATTGTGGTAACAGACGTTGGTCAACACCAAATGTGGACAGCCCAGTATTATCCATACCAAAATGAGCGTCAGTTAGTGACTTCAGGTGGTTTGGGAACCATGGGATTCGGAATTCCAGCTGCAATCGGTGCTAAAATTGCCAACCCGGATAAGGAAGTAGTTTTGTTCGTTGGAGATGGTGGTTTCCAAATGACTAACCAGGAATTGGCTATTTTGAACATTTACAAGGTGCCAATCAAGGTGGTTATGCTGAACAACCACTCGCTTGGAATGGTTCGCCAGTGGCAGGAATCCTTCTATGAAGGTAGAACGTCAGAGTCAGTCTTTGATACCCTTCCTGATTTCCAATTGATGGCACAAGCTTATGGCATTAAAAACTATAAGTTTGACAATCCTGAGACCTTGGCTCAAGACCTTGAAGTCATCACTGAGAATGTTCCTATGCTAATCGAGGTAGATATTTCTCGTAAGGAACAGGTGTTACCAATGGTACCAGCTGGTAAGAGTAATCATGAGATGTTGGGGGTGAAGTTCCATGCGTAGAATGTTAACAGCAAAACTACAAAATCGTTCAGGAGTCCTCAATCGCTTTACTGGTGTTCTGTCTCGTCGTCAGGTTAATATCGAAAGTATCTCTGTTGGAGCAACAGAAGATCCGAATGTATCGCGTATTACCATTATTATTGATGTAGCTTCACATGATGAAGTGGAGCAAATCATTAAGCAACTCAATCGTCAGATTGATGTGATTCGCATTCGAGATATTACAGACAAGCCTCATTTGGAGCGCGAGGTGATTTTGGTTAAGATGTCAGCGCCAGCTGAGAAGCGAGCTGAGATTCTAGCGATTATTCAACCTTTCCGTGCAACGGTGGTAGACGTAGCGCCAAGCTCGATTACCATTCAAATGACAGGAAATGCAGAAAAGAGTGAAGCTCTATTGCGAGTCATTCGACCATACGGTATTCGCAATATTGCTCGAACTGGTGCAACTGGATTTACCCGCGATTAATACTCTTCGAAAATCTCTTCAAATCACGTCAGCTTTCCCTTGCCGTAGGTATATGTTACTGACTCCGTCAGTCTTATTTACCACCTCAAAGCAGTGCTTTGAGCAGTCTGTGGCTAGCTTCCTAATTTGCTCTTTGATTTTCATTGAGTATAAAAATATTTTAAATTTGTTAATCCAGCCTAAAAGGCAATAAATAATAGAAAAGAGAGAAAAAACTATGGCAGTTCAAATGGAATATGAAAAAGATGTTAAAGTAGCAGCACTTGACGGTAAAAAAATTGCCGTTATCGGTTATGGTTCACAAGGACATGCGCATGCTCAAAACTTGCGTGATTCAGGTCGCGATGTTATCATCGGTGTACGTCCAGGTAAATCTTTTGACAAAGCAAAAGAAGATGGATTTGACACTTACACAGTAGCAGAAGCAACTAAATTGGCTGATGTTATCATGATTTTGGCACCAGACGAAATCCAACAAGAATTGTACGAAGCAGAAATCGCTCCAAACTTGGAAGCTGGAAACGCAGTTGGATTTGCTCATGGTTTCAACATCCACTTTGAATTTATCAAAGTTCCTGCAGATGTAGATGTTTTCATGTGTGCTCCTAAAGGACCAGGACACTTGGTACGTCGTACTTATGAAGAAGGATTTGGTGTTCCAGCTCTTTACGCAGTATACCAAGATGCAACAGGAAATGCTAAAAACATTGCTATGGACTGGTGTAAAGGTGTTGGAGCAGCTCGTGTAGGTCTTCTTGAAACAACATACAAAGAAGAAACTGAAGAAGATTTGTTTGGTGAACAAGCTGTACTTTGTGGTGGTTTGACTGCCCTTATCGAAGCAGGTTTCGAAGTCTTGACAGAAGCAGGTTACGCTCCAGAATTGGCTTACTTTGAAGTTCTTCACGAAATGAAATTGATTGTTGACTTGATTTACGAAGGTGGCTTCAAGAAAATGCGTCAATCAATTTCAAACACTGCTGAGTACGGTGACTATGTATCAGGTCCACGTGTAATCACTGAGCAAGTTAAAGAAAACATGAAAGCTGTCTTGGCGGACATCCAAAATGGTAAATTTGCGAATGACTTTGTGAATGATTATAAAGCTGGACGTCCAAAATTGACTGCTTACCGTGAACAAGCAGCTAACCTTGAAATTGAAAAAGTTGGTGCAGAATTGCGTAAAGCAATGCCATTCGTTGGTAAAAACGACGATGATGCATTCAAAATCTACAACTAATTGATAGAAATTAAGGTGAAGGCGAGTTGGGGGGACCTAACTCGCTTTTATAATCAATTCAGCTTTCTTTTAAGAAGATGGATTGAGATAAGTATGAAATAGTCTAGGAGAAAAAGATGTTAAGTTCAAAAGATATCATCAAGGCTCATAAGGTCTTGAATGGTGTGGTTGTGAATACACCGCTGGATTACGACCATTATTTATCGGAGAAGTATGGTGCTAAGATTTATTTGAAAAAAGAAAATGCCCAACGTGTTCGCTCTTTTAAAATTCGTGGTGCCTATTATGCCATTTCCCAGCTCAGCAAGGAAGAACGTGAGCGTGGGGTAGTCTGCGCTTCTGCGGGGAATCATGCGCAGGGAGTTGCCTATACTTGCAATGAAATGAAGATTCCTGCAACTATTTTCATGCCAATTACTACTCCGCAACAAAAAATTGGACAAGTTCGCTTTTTTGGTGGGGATTTCGTAACCATTAAACTAGTTGGAGATACCTTTGATGCCTCAGCTAAAGCAGCTCAAGAATTTACACTCTCTGAAAACCGTACCTTTATTGATCCCTTTGATGATGCCCATGTTCAAGCTGGTCAAGGGACAGTTGCTTATGAGATTTTAGAAGAGGCTCGAAAAGAATCGATTGATTTTGATGCTGTTTTGGTCCCTGTTGGAGGCGGAGGTCTCATTGCTGGAGTTTCGACTTATATCAAGGAAACAAGTCCAGAGATTGAAGTTATTGGGGTAGAAGCTAATGGAGCGCGTTCCATGAAGGCTGCCTTTGAAGCTGGTGGACCTGTTAAGCTCAAGGAAATTGACAAATTTGCGGATGGGATTGCTGTGCAAAAGGTAGGTCAATTGACCTATGAAGCAACTCGTCAACATGTTCAAACTTTGGTAGGTGTCGATGAGGGATTGATTTCTGAAACCTTGATTGACCTCTATTCTAAGCAAGGGATTGTTGCAGAACCTGCTGGAGCGGCTAGTATCGCCTCTCTAGAGGTGTTGGCTGAATATATCAAGGGGAAAACCATTTGTTGTATCATTTCTGGAGGAAATAATGATATCAACCGTATGCCAGAAATGGAAGAACGTGCCTTGATTTATGATGGGATCAAGCATTACTTTGTGGTCAATTTTCCACAGCGTCCAGGGGCTTTGCGTGAGTTTGTAAATGATATCCTAGGACCAAATGATGATATCACACGATTTGAGTATATCAAACGAGCTAGCAAGGGGACAGGGCCTGTATTGATTGGAATCGCTTTGGCAGATAAGCATGATTATGCAGGCTTGATTCGTCGAATGGAAGGTTTTGATCCATCTTATATTAACTTAAATGGTAATGAAACGCTCTATAATATGCTTGTCTGAGGACTAATAAAAAAATATCATATTATTTGCACAACTGATGTATAGGTGCTATAATGAGAGTGAAGAAAGGGGGCGATTCCTATGGACTTAGGAAATCGATTACGCTATTTCTATCACAAGTCATTATAGTACCTATTATTTTTTGATTGGGTTTATAGTAAGGGAGTAAAATTACTTGTTATATATAAGGAGTATTTTTAGAATCCACTATTTTATATATGTCTAATCTGAAATTTGGTTAAATATAATAGGAATTAGAAAAAATAATCAATACTAATGAGAAGCTTTATACTGAGTTAACTGAGAAGAGTGATAAGATACTAAGAAGATAAAAACAGTGGAAGATGTTGGAAGATAAGATACTATGGTTTCCTAACTACTCATCTTTTTATAGGTTTGAAGAAATAAAAAGGAATCCTGATAAAGTAAATAAATAGTACCAGTTGAGCAAGTGAAAAGTGCTTATAAAGGCAGGAAGAATATCAAAGAAGGAGAAGAGAAATAATAGTTAGTAATAGTGTGGAGAGAAAGTCTTCTGCTATTAGAAATATCATTTTAAAGTTAGGTAAATAGAATAAAGTTGAAGATAAAACCTGTCTAATCTATCAAGAATTGGTATTTGTAAAGTATGAATATTTTTACAAACAAAAGAGTTAATAATACAATTATTTTAAAGGTGTTTACTAATGGTTTATAGTAATTAAAAACCTATATATTATCGGCTTTAATAAGATAGT
The DNA here is from genome assembly GCA_965245755.1 of Streptococcus mitis. Taxonomy (GTDB): domain Bacteria; phylum Bacillota; class Bacilli; order Lactobacillales; family Streptococcaceae; genus Streptococcus; species Streptococcus mitis_DY. Next base: position 107,986 of record CBDFAU010000001.1, read on the forward strand.
AACAGAAAAATAAATCATTAATTTTATTGAATATATGTTTTTTTATTGACAAAAGGCATAAAAACGTATACAATTAAATATCGTAAAGAAGAAAATAGGAGAAGGACATGGCTAAGTCAAACTTTGAAAAAGTAGAATCAGTTGTTGGCTGGGTTCGTGATAAGAAGATCACAGGCTACCGTATCTCTAAAGAAACGAATGCGCGTGAAATGTCTATCATTGCTCTAGCGCAGGGGCGTGCAAAAGTAAAAAATATTTCGTTTGAAACAGCTCTAGGTTTAATTGATTTCTATGATAAAAATCATGAAAAATTTGAAGATTAATCTTTGGATAATGGCGGATTCTTGAATAAGGTCTGCCTTTTCATTTTTTGGCTAGTAAAAAGACTGCACGGTTGATGCAGCCTTTTCTTTTTATTTGAGATAACGTTGAAGGAATTCTTTTGTACGTTCTTCTTTAGGATTGGTGAAGAGGTCTTCTGGTTTGCCTTCTTCAGCAATCACGCCCTTATCCATAAAGATAACACGGTGAGAGACATCACGGGCAAATTCCATTTCGTGAGTCACTACAATCATAGTCAAGCCTTCCTGAGCTAGATCTTGCATGATTTTAAGGACTTCTCCAACCATTTCTGGATCGAGAGCTGACGTTGGTTCATCAAAGAGAATAGCGTCAGGATTCATAGAGAGGGCGCGTGCAATAGCTACACGTTGTTTTTGACCACCTGAGAGTTGTTTTGGTTTGGCTTGCCAGTAGCGTTCTCCCATGCCGACTTTTTCCAAGTTTTCTTTGGCAATCTTTTCAGCTTCTGTACGTTCACGTTTAAGGACAGTTGTCTGAGCGACGATTGTGTTTTCAAGGACGTTGAGATTTTCAAAGAGGTTAAAGGATTGGAAAACCATCCCTAACTTTTCACGGTATTGCGTGAGGTCATAGCCTTTTTCGAGGACGTTTTGTCCATGATAAAGGATTTCTCCATCAGTTGGTGTTTCAAGTAGGTTAATAGAGCGTAGGAAGGTCGATTTCCCGCTTCCAGAGCTTCCGATGATAGAGATGACCTCTCCCTTGTGGACAGTGAGTGAAATGTCTTTTAGCACTTCGTTTTGTCCATAGGATTTTTTGAGGTGTTTAATTTCAAGGATTGCTTGTGTCATTATTTCAAATCCTCCGTTTGCATTTGGTTAGCACCTGTAGTATAGGTATCCATGTCCATGCGGCGTTCGATGAAGCGTAGGATACGTGTTACGGTGAAGGTGAGGACAAAGTAAATCACGGCGATGATTGTAAATGTCTGGAAGTATTGATAGGTTTGCGTTGCCACTGTATTTCCTGAGAAATAAAGTTCGACAACAGAGATAACGTTCAATACAGATGTATCTTTGATATTGATGACAAATTCATTCCCAGTTGCTGGTAGGATGTTACGGACTACCTGAGGGAGGACAATCTTACGCATGGTCTGGTTATGGGTCATACCAAGAGCAGTCGCAGCTTCAAATTGTCCCTTGTCAACTGCTAGGATACCACCACGGACGATTTCAGTCATGTAGGCACCAGTATTAATCGAAACGATGAAGATAGCAGCCAGTGTGCGGTCAAGGTTGATACCGAAAGCTTGGGCAGTTCCATAGTAGATAACCATCGATTGAACAATCATTGGTGTACCACGGAAAATTTCAATGTAGACATTGAGGATCCAGCCGACTAGTTTTTGTAAGCCATAAATGGCTTTATTCTCAGAGAGGGGAGCAGTACGGAAAACACCAATGGCAAGTCCAATAATGAGACCTGTGATGGTTCCCACGATAGAGATTAAAAGAGTGATACCAGCACCACGCAAGAGTTGTTGCCAGTTTTCAGAAAGAATTTTAGCGACTTGGCTAAAGAAACTACTGCTAGTCTCTTCAGTTGTTGTAGCTTCGGCAGGTTGTTCCTTGATCATACGATCCATCAAGGCAACTTGGTCGTCTTTTGAAATGGTTTCAATGCTGGCATTGATTTGGCTAATACGATTGTCATCTTTACGAAGTCCAATGGCAATAGCTGTATCTTCTTCTCCAGTTTTAAAACCTGGCTCTACTTGAACCATTTTAAACTTAGAGTTCGCAGCTTCAGCAGTCAGTGCTTCTGGGCGTTCAGAAACATAAGCATCAATGACACCAGCCTCAAGAGCTTGGCGCATTTGAGCGAAGTCTCCCATGGCTGTTTCTTTTTTAGCACCTGGGATTTGTGCAATCAAGTCATAAAGGTAGACACCTTGTTGAGAAGTGATTTTTGCACCGTTAAAGTCATCCAAAGATTTAGCATTTGCGTAGGCAGAATCTTTTTTGACTAGTAGGACAGGTTCGCTAGTGTAGTAGCTACTTGAAAAGGCAATTTCTTGTTTACGCTCGGCAGTAGGACTCATACCTGCGATAATCATGTCGATCTTACCAGAAGTAAGGGCAGGAACTAGGCCTTCCCACTTTGTTTTAACAACCAAAGGTTCTTTACCTAAGTCCTTAGCGATTTTCTTAGCGATTTGAACATCGTATCCGTTAGCATACTGGTTAGTCCCATCGATTTTGACAGCCCCATTGCTATCATCATCCTGGGTCCAGTTAAAGGGAGCATATGCTGCTTCCATCCCGATGCGTAAATATTCATCGGCTTTGGCAACATTGACAAGTCCCAGCATCAGCAAGAGACTTGTGAAAATAGATAAGTATATTTTTCTCATGATTTCTCCTATTTCTAATCTATTAAAAAATAACTGTCTCCTATTTTATCGAAAAAAACTTTATTTTTCAATATAGGTAAGCCCTTACTTATGAAAAAATGATATAATGATAGCAAAGATAAAAAGGGGGCTTAGTTGATGAAAAAAACTTTTTTCTTACTGGTGTTAGGCTTGTTTTGCCTTCTGCCACTCTCTGTTTTTGCCATTGATTTCAAGATAAACTCTTATCAAGGAGATTTGTATATTCATGCAGACAATACGGCAGAATTTAGACAGAAGATAGTTTACCAGTTTGAGGAGGACTTTAAGGGTCAAATTGTGGGACTTGGACGTGCTGGCAAGATGCCTAGTGGATTTGATATTGATCCTCATCCAAAGGTTCAGGCTGCGAAAAATGGTGCTGAACTAGCAGACGTTACTAGCGAAGTGATAGAAGGATCAGATGGTTATACTGTTAAAGTTTATAATCCAGGTCAAGATGGCGACACAGTTGAAGTTGACCTCACATGGAACTTAAAAAATTTGCTTTTTCTATATGATGACATCGCTGAATTAAATTGGCAACCTCTGACAGATAGTTCAGGAGCTATTGGCAAGTTTGAATTCCATGTAAGGGGAGATAAGGGGGTTGAAAAACTCTTTTTCCATACAGGTAAACTTTTTAGAGAGGGAACGATTGAAAAGAGTAACCTTGATTATACTATCCGTTTAGACAATCTTCCGGCTAAGCGTGGAGTTGAATTGCACGCCTACTGGCCTCGAACTGATTTTGCTAGCGCTAGGGATCAGGGATTGAAAGGCAATCGTTTAGAAGAGTTTAATAAGATAGAAGACTCGATTTTTAAAGAAAAAGAGCAAAGTAAACAACTCGTTACTTGGGTCTTCCCTTCGATACTTTCTATCTCCTTGTTATTGAGTATTTGCTTTTATTTTATTTATAGAAGAAAGACCACTCCTTCGGTCAAATATGCCAAAAATCATCGTATCTATGAACCACCAATGGAATTAGAGCCTATGGTTTTATCAGAGGCTGTCTACTCTACCTCCTTGGAGGAAGTGAGTCCCTTGGTCAAGGGAGCTGGAAAATTCACCTTTGATCAACTTATTCAAGCTACCTTGCTAGATGTGATAGACCGTGGAAATGTCTCTATCATTTCAGAAGGAGATGCAGTTGGTTTGAGGTTAGTAAAAGAAGATGGTTTGTCAGGCTTTGAGAAAGACTGTCTAGATCTGGCTTTTTCAGGCAAAACAGAAGAAATTCTTTCCAATTTGTTTGCGGATTACAAGGTATCTGATAGCCTTTATTGTAGAGCAAAAGTCTCTGATGAAAAACGGATTCAAGCAAAGGGGCGTCAGCTCAAATCTTCTTTTGAAGAAGTATTGAACCAGATGCAAGAAGGAGTGAGAAATAGAGTTACCTTATGGGGGCTTCCAGATTACTACCGTCCTTTAACTGGTGGGGAAAAGGCCTTGCAGGTGGGTATGGGACTCTCCACTATCTTGCCCTTATTTATTGGATTTGGTTTGTTCTTGTACAGTTTAGACGTTCATGGCTATCTTTACCTCCCCTTGCCTATACTTGGTTTTCTAGGTTTGGTTTTGGCTGTTTTCTATTATTGGAAGCTTCGACTAGATAATCGTGATGGTGTACTGAATGAAGCAGGGGCAGAAGTCTACTATCTCTGGACTAGTTTTGAAAATATGTTGCGTGAGATTGCACGATTGGATCAGGCTGAATTGGAAAGTATTGTGGTCTGGAATCGCCTCTTGGTCTATGCGACCTTATTTGGCTATGCGGACAAGGTCAGCCATTTGATGAAGGTTCATCAGATTAAAGTGGGAAATCCAGATATCAATCTCTATGTAGATTATGGCTGGCACGGTATGTTTTATCATTCAAGCGCGCAAATGAGCCATTATGCCAGCATCGCAAACACAGCAAGTACCTATTCCGTATCTTCTGGAAATGGAAGTTCTGGCGGTGGCTTCTCCGGAGGTGGAGGTGGTGGCAGTATCGGTGCCTTTTAAAGAGAACTGTCACAGACTAAAAAAATATGCTATAATGGAAGATAGAAAAAAGGAGTAATCTATGTATCTTATTGAAATTTTAAAATCTATCTTCTTCGGTATTGTTGAAGGAATTACGGAATGGCTGCCGATTTCAAGTACAGGTCACTTGATTTTAGCAGAGGAATTTATCCAATACCAAAATCAAAATGAAGTCTTTATGTCCATGTTTAATGTCGTGATTCAGCTTGGTGCGATTTTGGCGGTTATGGTGATTTACTTTAATAAGCTCAATCCCTTTAAACCGGGTAAAGACAAGCAGGAAGTTCGTCGAACTTGGCAACTGTGGTCTAAAGTTCTTGTAGCTACTTTACCTTTGCTTGCTGTATTTAAGTTTGATGATTGGTTTGATACTCACTTCCATAATATGGTTTCAGTTGCTCTCATGTTGATTATCTATGGGATTGCCTTTATCTATTTGGAAAAGCGCAATAAAGAGCGTGCTATCGAGCCAAGTGTAACAGAGTTGGATAAGCTTCCTTATACGACAGCCCTCTATATCGGTCTTTTCCAAGTTCTTGCCCTTTTACCAGGAACGAGTCGTTCTGGGGCAACGATTGTCGGTGGTTTGTTAAATGGAACGAGTCGTTCTGTTGTGACAGAATTTACCTTCTATCTTGGAATTCCTGTTATGTTTGGAGCTAGTGCATTAAAGATTTTCAAATTTGTAAAAGCAGGACAACTCTTGAACTTTGGGCAATTGTTCTTGCTCTTGGTTGCGATGGGAGTAGCTTTTGCAGTCAGCATGGTGGCTATTCGCTTTTTGACCAGCTATGTGAAAAAACACGACTTTACCCTTTTCGGTAAATACCGTATCGTACTTGGTAGTGTCTTATTGCTTTATAGCTTTGTCCGTTTATTTGTATAAGAAAAACCTTGAAGGGGCAGCTCTTCAAGGTTTTAAAATCCAGTCACGGTAATCCCCAATAGGCGGACACCTTTTTCTTTCTCGCTTAATTCTTCATAGAGCTGCAGGGCTATTTGGTTTATATGACTAGCGTCCTGTGTTTTTTGAGCAAGACTTTTTCGTTTAGTAAGAGTTGAAAAATCCTCGTAGCGGATTTTCAAAATGACAATTTTTCCAACTTTTTCTTGTTGATGTAGATTGAGAGCGACTCTTTCTGATAGGAGAGTCAGCTCTTTTTTGATATCTTCCTCAGCACGGAGAATCTTCCCATAAGTTTTTTCCTTGCCGATTGATTTACGGATGCGATTGGATTTGACCGGGGAATTGTGGATGCCACGAGCCTTTCGATAAAGGTCATAACCTAGTCTACCAAAACGGTCTATCAGGGTCACTTCAGGAACTTCAAGTAGGTCAGCGCCAGTAAAAATACCCATTTGATGAAGTCTTTTCACCGTCTTTTTTCCTACTCCATGAAACTTGGAAATATCCATTTGTTTGAGAAAGTCCTCAGCCTGGTTAGGTAGAATCACTGTCAGACCATGTGGCTTTTGATAATCACTGGCCATTTTAGCTAAGAATTTGTTGTAGGAAACGCCAGCAGAAGCAGTCAGGTGCAGTTCTTGCCAGATATCTTTTTGAATGAGGCGAGCAATTTTGACCGCTGACTTGATGCCGAGTTTATTTTCTGTTACATCCAAATAGGCTTCGTCGATGCTCATGGGTTCAATCAAATCTGTATAGCGCTTAAAAATCGCTCGAATCTGGAGGCCAACAGCTTTATATTTTTCATAATTTCCTGAGATGAAGACGGCCTGGGGGCAACGTTCGTAGGCTTCTTTAGAACTCATGGCTGAATGGACACCAAAAGCTCGCGCCTCATAGCTACAAGTGGAAACGACACCACGCCCACCTGTTTGCCGAGGGTCGCTTCCGATAATGACAGGTTTTCCTCTAAGTTTAGGATTATCTCTGATTTCGACCGCAGCAAAAAAGGCATCCATGTCAATATGGATGATTTTTCTTGACAAATCATTTAATAAAGGAAAAATCAACATGCCTGGCCCCCCTTTTTACAGCTTATTTTCTTTTATTATACCCTTTTTTCTGAAAAAAGGAAAAAAGGGTAAATTTTTTTCAAAAATATAATACAGTTTGGGGTGAAATATAGACTGTTTTAGAAAAGAAAGTGTAAAAACAGGGATTTTTCGCTTGTTGAAATCGGTTACTGTGTGGTATACTTGTCTCATGAATGTAACAGATGACTGTTACTAGAAAGAAAAAAAGAGGACATTAACATGGTTGTTAAGACAGTTGTTGAAGCACAAGATATTTTTGACAAAGCTTGGGAAGGCTTCAAAGGCGTAGATTGGAAAGAAAAAGCAAGTGTATCACGCTTCGTACAAGCTAACTACACGCCTTATGATGGAGACGAAAGCTTCCTTGCAGGACCAACAGAACGTTCACTTCACATCAAAAAGATTGTAGAAGAAACTAAGGCTCACTACGAAGAAACTCGTTTCCCAATGGACACTCGTCCAACTTCTATCGCTGACATTCCAGCAGGATTTATCGATAAAGAAAACGAAGTTATCTTTGGTATCCAAAATGACGAACTCTTCAAATTGAACTTCATGCCAAAAGGTGGTATCCGTATGGCTGAAACTACTTTGAAAGAAAATGGATACGAACCAGACCCAGCTGTTCACGAAATTTTCACTAAATACGTAACAACAGTTAACGACGGTATCTTCCGTGCTTACACTTCAAACATCCGTCGCGCTCGTCACGCTCACACTGTAACTGGTCTTCCAGATGCATACTCACGCGGACGTATCATCGGTGTTTACGCACGTCTTGCCCTTTACGGTGCAGACTACTTGATGCAAGAAAAAGTAAACGACTGGAATGCAATCGAAGAAATCGATGAAGAAACAATCCGTCTTCGTGAAGAAATCAACCTTCAATACCAAGCGTTGCAACAAGTTGTTCGCTTGGGTGATCTTTACGGAGTTGACGTTCGCAAACCAGCGATGAACGTTAAAGAAGCAATCCAATGGGTTAACATCGCCTTCATGTCTGTCTGCCGTGTTATCAACGGTGCTGCAACATCTTTAGGTCGTGTGCCAATCGTACTGGACATCTTTGCAGAACGTGACCTTGCTCGTGGTACATTTACTGAATCAGAAATCCAAGAATTCGTTGATGATTTCGTTATGAAACTTCGTACAGTTAAATTTGCTCGTACAAAAGCTTATGACCAATTGTACTCAGGTGACCCAACTTTCATCACAACTTCTATGGCTGGTATGGGTAACGACGGTCGTCACCGTGTTACTAAGATGGACTACCGTTTCTTGAACACTCTTGACAACATCGGTAACTCTCCAGAACCAAACTTGACAGTTCTTTGGACTGATAAATTGCCATACAACTTCCGTCGCTACTGTATGCACATGAGCCACAAACACTCTTCTATCCAATACGAAGGTGTAACAACAATGGCTAAAGACGGATATGGTGAAATGAGCTGTATCTCATGCTGTGTGTCTCCACTTGACCCAGAAAATGAAGAACAACGCCACAACATCCAGTACTTCGGTGCGCGTGTAAACGTATTGAAAGCCCTTCTTACTGGTTTGAACGGTGGTTACGACGATGTTCACAAAGACTACAAAGTATTTGACATCGAACCAATTCGTGACGAAGTTCTTGAATTTGAATCAGTTAAAGCTAACTTTGAAAAATCTCTTGACTGGTTGACTGACACTTATGTAGATGCTTTGAATATCATCCACTACATGACTGATAAGTACAACTACGAAGCTGTTCAAATGGCCTTCTTGCCAACTAAACAACGTGCTAACATGGGATTTGGTATCTGTGGATTTGCTAACACTGTTGATACATTGTCAGCTATCAAATATGCTACAGTTAAACCAATCCGTGACGAAAACGGCTATATCTACGATTACGAAACAATCGGTGAATACCCACGTTGGGGTGAAGATGACCCACGTTCAAACGAATTGGCAGAATGGTTGATCGAAGCTTACACAACTCGTCTACGTAGCCACAAACTTTACAAAGACGCTGAAGCTACAGTATCACTTTTGACAATCACATCTAACGTTGCTTACTCTAAACAAACTGGTAACTCACCAGTCCACAAAGGTGTATACCTCAACGAAGATGGTTCTGTGAACTTGTCTAAACTTGAATTCTTCTCACCAGGTGCTAACCCATCTAATAAAGCTAAAGGTGGGTGGTTGCAAAACTTGAACTCACTTTCTAGCCTTGACTTTAGTTATGCAGCTGATGGTATCTCATTGACAACTCAAGTTTCACCTCGCGCTCTTGGTAAGACTCGTGACGAACAAGTTGATAACTTGGTAACAATCCTTGATGGTTACTTCGAAAACGGTGGACAACACGTTAACTTGAACGTTATGGACTTGAACGATGTTTACGAAAAAATCATGTCAGGTGAAGATGTTATCGTACGTATCTCTGGATATTGTGTAAACACTAAATACCTCACTCCAGAACAAAAAACTGAATTGACACAACGTGTCTTCCACGAAGTTCTTTCAATGGATGATGCCTTGGATGCGTTGAGTTAAGATTATATAAAATAATACAAAGAAGGACTAGTTAAAAGCTAGTTCTTCTTTTTGTAAAATTTATTGGTCAATTAAAGTCAAATTACTTGACCTTTTTTGACTAATGTAGTATATTATGAACGTAAGGTAAATGAAAGCCTTACTAGAACACTTATTTAAAGTAAAATAGAAAGAGGTGGGGTCTATGTTTAATCTAGAAATCTTTAGAAGTAAAGATAGTCTACTCCTGCTTGAAAAAGAAAAACCAGAAATAGTACGTAGAGTAGCGATTTAGCTAGTCTAAATTTTTTAAAATAAAAGTCAAAGATAGTCAATGTCAGTAATCATAACTAAGTAAATAAAAAGAGGTAAAGAATATGAACAACAACTTTAATAATTTTAACAACATGGATGATTTGTTTAACCAATTGATGGGTGGTATGCGAGGATACAGTTCTGAAAATCGCCGTTACTTGATTAATGGACGTGAAGTCACACCTGAGGAATTTGCTCACTATCGTGCAACTGGTCAATTGCCAGGAAATGCAGAAGCTGATGGACAAATGAAACAACAGGCTTCAGGTATGAAACAAGATGGTGTCCTTGCTAAACTGGGTCGAAACTTGACAGCAGAAGCGCGTGAGGGCAAGTTGGATCCTGTTATCGGACGAAACAAGGAAATTCAAGAAACATCTGAAATTCTTTCACGCCGTACCAAGAACAATCCTGTTCTGGTTGGAGATGCAGGTGTTGGTAAGACAGCAGTTGTCGAAGGTCTAGCACAAGCTATTGTGAATGGTGATGTTCCAGCTGCTATTAAGAATAAGGAAATTATTTCCATTGATATTTCTGGACTTGAAGCTGGTACTCAATACCGCGGTAGTTTTGAAGAAAACGTTCAAAACTTAGTCAATGAAGTGAAAGAAGCGGGAAATATCATTCTCTTCTTTGATGAAATTCACCAAATACTTGGTGCTGGATCTACTGGAGGTGACAGTGGTTCTAAGGGACTTGCGGATATTCTTAAGCCAGCCCTATCTCGTGGGGAATTGACCGTTATTGGGGCAACGACTCAAGACGAATACCGTAACACCATCTTGAAGAATGCGGCTCTTGCTCGTCGTTTCAATGAAGTCAAAGTCAATGCTCCTTCAGCAGAGGATACATATAAAATCCTTCAAGGAATTCGTGATCTCTATCAACAACATCACAATGTCATCTTGCCAGACGAAGTCTTGAAAGCAGCGGTAGATTATTCAGTCCAATACATTCCTCAACGTAGCTTGCCAGATAAGGCTATCGACCTTGTCGATGTTACGGCGGCTCACTTGGCAGCTCAGCATCCAGTAACAGATGTTCATGCTGTTGAACGTGAAATTGAGGCAGAAAAAGACAAGCAAGAAAAAGCAGTTGAGGCAGAAGATTTTGAAGCAGCTCTAAACTATAAAACACGCATTGCAGAATTGGAAAAGAAAATCGAAAACCATACAGAAGATATGAAAGTGACTGCAAGTGTCAACGATGTGGCTGAATCTGTAGAACGAATGACGGGTATCCCAGTATCACAAATGGGAGCGTCAGATATCGAACGTTTGAAAGATATGGCTCATCGCTTGCAAGATAAGGTAATCGGTCAAGATAAGGCGGTAGAAGCAGTAGCTCGTGCTATCCGTCGTAACCGTGCTGGTTTTGATGAAGGCAATCGCCCAATCGGAAGCTTCCTCTTTGTAGGACCAACTGGCGTTGGTAAGACAGAGCTTGCTAAGCAATTGGCGCTAGATATGTTTGGAACCAAGGATGCGATCATTCGTTTGGATATGTCTGAATACAGTGACCGCACAGCCGTATCTAAATTGATTGGTACAACTGCAGGTTATGTTGGTTACGATGACAACAACAATACCTTGACAGAACGCGTCCGTCGCAATCCATACTCAATCGTCCTTCTCGACGAAATTGAAAAGGCTGACCCTCAAGTCATCACCCTTCTCCTTCAAGTTTTGGACGATGGTCGTTTGACAGATGGTCAAGGTAACACTGTCAACTTCAAGAATACGGTGATTATCGCAACTTCAAACGCAGGCTTTGGTTACGAAGCTAACTTGACAGAAGATGCTGATAAACCAGAATTGATGGATCGTTTGAAACCTTACTTCCGTCCAGAATTCCTTAACCGTTTCAATGCTGTCATCGAATTCTCACACTTGAGCAAAGAAGATCTTTCTAAGATTGTAGACCTTATGTTGGTTGAAGTTAACAAGACACTTGCTAAGAAAGAAATTGACTTGGCAGTGAGCGATGCTGCCAAAGAATACATGACTGAAGAAGGATATGATGAAGTTATGGGTGTTCGTCCACTCCGTCGTGTGGTTGAACAACAAATCCGAGATAAAGTGACAGATTTCCACTTGGATAATCTTGATGCTAAACACCTAGAAGCTGACATGGAAGATGGTGTTTTGGTCATTCGTGAAAAAGCCTAAATCAAGATTTTGAAAATAAAAAAAGGAACCAGTTCAAAAGCTGGTTTCTTTTTTATTATTAGATGACATGGCGCTCAAAGGCATCGTCTGAAATCCCTTGTTCCAAGATGAGTTTAGCCCATTCTTTAGCAGAAAAGAGGCTGTGATCCTTGTAGTTACCGCAAGATTCGATGGTTGTTCCAGGAACATCTTCCCAAGTAGTAGTTTCAGCGATTTCTTTGAGCGAATCCTTGATAACAGATGCGATTTCAGCACTGGTGTGGCGCCCCCACATAATCATGTGGAAGCCTGTGCGGCAACCAAATGGTGAACAGTCAATCATGCCGTCGATGCGGGTACGGATGAGTTTGGCTAAGAGGTGCTCGATAGTGTGAAGGCCAGCAGTAGGGATAGAGTCTTCATTGGGTTGCACTAAGCGAATATCATAATTGGAGATGACATCTCCCTTTGGCCCTTTTTCCTCCCCAATCAAGCGAACATAGGGTGCCTTAACAATGGTGTGGTCAAGTTCAAAACTTTCAACAATAACTTCTTTTGGCATGGTAAATCCTTTCAGTTTTCTTCTTTCATTATAACATAAAGCCGGCTCTTGAGGCAGAGAGAAAACCTCTCCGAGGCTGGAGAGGTTGAAATCTTTATTTACGATACAAGCGGTCGTATTGGTAGTAAGGGTCAAAGGTTACATTGATACCCAGTTTACGAAGGACATTCTTGTCTTCATCGGTTAAGATGATGGTTGAGTGGGCTTCGCTTCCTTTGAGGTTGCCAAGTTCTTCCATAGCACGAGCAGCATCAGAATTTTCTGTAGCTGTGATAGCAAGTGCAATCAGGATTTCATTTGAATGAAGGCGTGGATTGCGACTACCCAGATGATCGATTTTAAGACCTTGGATTGGCTTAACAACTTCAGGTTCGATTAGTTTTACTTCTTTAGCGATGTCAGCTGATTTTTTAATGGCGTTGATCAAGGCAGCTGCTGTAGGGCCAAAGAGTTCTGAGTTCTTACCTGTGACGATTTCCCCATTTGGCAATTCAAGGGCTAGGGCTGGTCCACCAGTTTCTTCTGCTTTTTGACGTGCAGCAACAGCAACCTTGCGGTCTGCAGGTGTGATACCGAGGTCGTTCATGAGTAACTCGATTTTCTTGACAGCAGCTTCACCAACTTTTTCGGCTTTGAAATCAAGAACAGTTTGATAGTAACGGCGGATGATTTCTTGTTTAGAAGCTTCGACAGCAGCATCGTCATCAGTAATAGCGAAACCAACCATGTTGACACCCATATCTGTCGGAGAAGCGTATGGAGATTTACCAAGGATACGTTCTAACATACGCTTGAGCACTGGGAAAATCTCGATATCACGGTTGTAGTTTACAGTGGTTTCTCCATAGGTTTGAAGATGGAAAGGGTCAATCATGTTGACATCGTCAAGGTCTGCTGTGGCAGCTTCATAAGCCAAGTTGACTGGATGATGAAGGGGAAGATTCCAAACGGGGAAGGTTTCAAATTTAGCGTAACCAGACTTGATACCATTGATTTGGTCGTGGTACATATTTGACATACAAGTTGCTAATTTTCCAGAACCAGGTCCAGGAGCAGTTACGACGATCAAGTTACGACTGGTTTTGATGTAGTCGTTTTTCCCCATACCTTCTGGAGAAATGATGTGATCCATATCCGTCGGATATCCTTTGATTGGATAGTGAAGATAAGAATCAATTCCGTTTTTCTCGAGTTGATTGCGGAAGGCATCTGCAGCAGGTTGGCCAGCGTACTGTGTGATGACAACGGAGCCAACAAAAATTCCCAATTCATTGAATTTATCAATCAAACGAAGAACTTCTTGGTCATAAGAAATGCCCAAGTCACCACGTGCTTTGGAATGCTCGATATTACTTGCGTTAATAGCAATCACGACCTCAACCTGCTCTTTCAATTCTTGCAAGAGCTTGATTTTATTGTCAGGCTCATAGCCAGGTAGTACACGAGCGGCGTGGAAATCTTCTAACATTTTACCGCCAAACTCCAAGTAGAGCTTGCCGTCAAATTGGTTAATGCGCTCCAAAATGTGGTCGCGCTGTAGATTCAAATATTGTTCAGAACTAAAAGCTTGTTTTTTCATTTTTTTACCTCTGACCTCTATTATAATAAAAAATTGGAAGTTAGGAAACTATGGAGTTAAAAAAGGAATCAAAAAAATTGGGCAAACGCTTGCATAAAAATCTGAAAAGCGCTATCATAGACTGTGAATTATGAAAATAGTGAGGTAAGAAGATGCAAGAAAAATGGTGGCACAATGCCGTAGTCTATCAAGTTTATCCTAAGAGCTTTATGGATAGCAATGGAGATGGAATTGGCGATTTGCCAGGTATTACCAGTAAGTTAGACTATTTAGCTAAGTTAGGAATTACAGCGATTTGGCTTTCTCCCGTTTATGACAGCCCTATGGATGATAATGGCTATGATATTGCTGATTATCAAGCGATTGCTGCTATTTTCGGAACCATGGAGGATATGGACCAACTGATCGCAGAAGCTAAGAAGCGTGATATTCGTATTATCATGGACTTGGTGGTCAATCATACCTCGGATGAACATGCTTGGTTTGTCGAGGCCTGTGAAAATCCCGACAGCCCTGAACGTGACTACTATATCTGGCGGGATGAGCCTAACGATTTAGATTCTATTTTTAGCGGATCTGCTTGGGAATACGATGAAAAGTCAGGTCAATACTATCTCCACTTTTTCAGTAAGAAACAGCCTGATCTTAACTGGGAAAATGAAAAACTTCGCCAGAAAATCTATGAGATGATGAACTTCTGGATTGATAAAGGCATTGGCGGTTTCCGTATGGATGTCATTGACATGATTGGGAAAATTCCTGATGAGAAAGTAGTTAATAACGGTCCCATGCTCCACCCCTATCTCAAGGAGATGAATCAGGCGACCTTTGGAGATAAGAATCTCTTGACAGTAGGGGAAACCTGGGGGGCAACACCAGAAATTGCCAAGTTCTACTCTGATCCAAAGGGGCAAGAATTGTCTATGGTCTTCCAGTTTGAGCATATCTGTCTTCAGTATCAGGAAGGGCAACCTAAATGGCATTATCAAAAAGAGCTGAATATCCCTAGGTTAAAAGAAATCTTCAACAAATGGCAGACAGAGTTAGGAGTTGAGGACGGTTGGAATTCGCTCTTCTGGAACAATCATGACCTCCCTCGTATCGTCTCAATCTGGGGAAATGACCAAGAATACCGCGAAAAATCTGCCAAAGCCTTTGCCATCTTACTTCATCTCATGAGAGGAACTCCTTATATCTACCAAGGTGAGGAGATTGGGATGACCAACTATCCGTTTGAAACACTGGACCAAGTAGAAGATATTGAATCCCTCAACTATGCGCGTGAGGCTCTTGAAAAAGGTGTTTCGATGGAAGAAATCATGGACAGTATCCGTGTCATTGGTCGCGACAATGCCCGTACCCCTATGCAATGGGACGAGAGCAAAAATGCTGGTTTCTCAACAGGTCAACCTTGGTTGGCAGTGAATCCAAATTATAAAGCTATCAACGTTCAAGAAGTGCTGGCAAATCCGGATTCTATTTTCTATACTTATCAGAAGTTGGTCCAAATTCGTAAGGAAAACAGCTGGCTGATTCGAGCTGACTTTGAACTCTTGGAAACAACTGACAAGGTCTTCGCTTATATCCGTAAAGATGGGAACCGTCGTTTCCTAGTTGTGGCTAACTTGTCCAATGAAGAGCAAGACTTGATCGTAGAAGGAAACATCAAATCTGTTTTGATTGAAAACACCGCAGTTCAAGAAGTTTTTGAAAAACAAATCTTGGCTCCATGGGATGCTTTCTGTGTGGAATTACTATAAACATTTTTTACAGAAAAATCTAAAAATGAAATCGTATAAAAACAAGGGAGGACTGTATGAAAGGCAGAAATCCTTTGTTTTTTTATGGCAAAGATTTATAAACTTTCATTCTCAAAATTCAATTAACTTTACAAATTTCCACTATTTTGGTAAAATAAATCTATGTTATAAAAACTAACATAAAGGAGAAAGAAGATGACTACAAAAAAGCGTATCCTTAGTGCAGGCCTGACTTTTGCGGCTGCTTTGCTTTTAGCTGCTTGCGGACAATCAGGTTCAGATACAAAAACTTACTCATCAACCTTTAGTGGAAACCCAACTACATTTAACTATTTACTAGACTACTACGCTGATAATACAGCCATCATTACCAACCTAGTTGATGGCTTGCTTGAAAATGATAACCATGGAAACCTAGTTCCATCTTTGGCAGAAGACTGGTCTGTTTCAAGCGACGGTCTGACTTATACCTATAAACTGAGAAAAGATGCCAAATGGTTCACGGCTGACGGTGAAGAGTACGCCCCAGTCAAGGCACAAGATTTTGTGACAGGTATCAAGTATGCAGTGGATAATAAATCACAGGCTATTGACTTGATTCAAAACTCAATCAAGGGCTTGAATGATTATATTACAGGAGCGGATTCTGATTTCTCTAAGGTTGGGGTGAAGGCAATCGACGACCAGACCGTTGAATATACTTTGGCACGCCCAGAACCTTACTGGAACTCAAAAACAACCAACAGTATTCTTTTCCCGGTAAATGAAGAGTTTCTAAACTCGAAAGGGAAAGATTTTGGTACCCTATCTCCAGATAGCATTCTCTACAGCGGACCTTATTTGTTAAAAGATTTCACATCAAAATCATCTATCGAGTATGTGAAGAATCCGCATTACTATGATCATGACAAAGTATCGATTGAACACGTGAAATTGGCCTATTTTGATGGTTCAGACCAAGAATTGACCATCCGTAACTTTGAAAGTGGAGCTTATTCTATCGCTGGGGTTTATCCAAATAGTTCTAACTTTGCCAAGACCAAGGAGAAATATAAGGATAATATCGTCTATAGCTTGCAAGACAAGACTTCTTGGTATTTTAATTTCAACGTCAACCGTAAGGCTTACAATCACACTGCTAAAACGACAGATGAGCAGAAGAAGTCAACTGAGACAGCTGTCTTGAACAAAAACTTCCGCCAAGCGGTGAACTTTGCCTTGGACCGCACAGTCTATTCTGCTCAGTCAAATGGGGAAGAAGCAGCTAGCAAGACCCTTCGTAACACCCTAGTGCCTCCAACATTTGTCCAAGTTGGAGACAAGACCTTTGGAGAAGTAGTCGCTTCTAAATTGGTTAACTATGGCACAGAATGGTCAGGTATGAACCTGGCAGATGCTCAGGATGCCTATTTCAACAAAGAAAAAGCCCAAGCAAAATTTGTGGAAGCTAAAAAAGAAATGGCCAGTCAAGGTGTGACTTTCCCAATTCACTTGGATGTTGCAGTTGATCAGACAAGTAAAAATGCTGTGACAGGCATGAACTCAGTTAAGCAGACCCTTGAGTCGGTTTTAGGTGCTGATAACATTGTCATTGATGTTCAGCAACTTTCAACAGATGATTTTAATAACGTAGCCTTCTTAGCACCGACACCAGCTGATCGAGACTATGATTTGAACTTTGATGGCTGGGTAGGTGACTACCAAGATCCATCAACTTATCTCAATCCTTTCAACGCTGAGGATGGATTCTATCTCAAGATTTTTGGTCTAGATGCTCAGGAAGATAAAGCTAAGATTGCTAGCTTGGGGCTTGATACCTACACCAATATGCTCAAAGATGCAGATAGTGAAAATAAAGATGTAGCCAAACGCTATGAAAAATATGCTGAAGCACAGGCTTGGATGATTGACAATTCTCTGATTATGTCAGCTATGTCGAGCGGTGGAACAGCTTCTGTAACCAAAGTAACGCCATTTACAAGAGGCTATTCACTGGTCGGCATTAAGGGTGATGGCAATAACTACAAGTATATGAAACTGCAAAAAGATACTGTGACTACCAAGCAGTATGAAGAAGCTAAGACCAAATGGGAGCAAGAAAGCAAAAAAGCAATCGAAAAGGCTCAAAAAGAAGCAGAAAATCATGTCAAATAGATGAACGAGGTTCCGTAAGGGACCTTGTTTGTTATATTTTTGATTCGTATTCCTCTGTCTATGAAACGAGAATATCAAAATAGGAAACGATAGATACTTTACAGGTTATAAAAAAACAATTATTCCTTCGGAGTACATTTAGAAGATATATTGAAAACGCTGATAAAAAAAGGAATAAATGGAAATTATTTCATGATTGTGATATAATAATTCTGATAATCAACATATAGGGGAAAACTATGAATAAACGTTCAAAAAGAGCCCGTTCGGGTAAAGTTAAGCGGAGCATTAATATAGCTTTATTAACCATTTATGTATTATTGGGTGGTTTTTTGCTGTTCTTGATTTTTAGACATAATATATTGGCGTTTAGATACCTGAATGTTATGACGGCAGCTGTAGTGATTTTGGTCGCTTTAGCGAGTCTGCTTTTGATCATTTATAGAAAAGCAGAAAAGTTTACAATTTTCTTTTTAACACTAGCTATTTTAATGAGTTCAGTTTCTTTTTTTGCACTGCAACAATTTGTCGGCTTTACTAGTCATATCAATTCTACGTCAAATTACTCAGAATACTCAATGAGTGTTGTTGTTCTGAAAGATAGTGACGTTCATAATGTCACGCAATTAGATAGTATTACAGGACCTACGGATACTGATAATGATAATATTCAAAAATTGATAGCTGATATCAAAACTAGTCAGAGCAAAGAATTGACGGTTGAACAAAGCACCTCATACCTTGCAGCTTATAAGAGCTTGGTATCAGGTGAAGCAAAAGCGATTGTCTTAAATAGCGTCTTTGAAAATATTATAGAATCTGAATACCCTGATTACGCATCAAAAATTAGGAAAATCTACACTAAAAATATCACCAAAGAAGTAGCTGCTCCTAAAGTTTCTAAGAACAAGTCCTTCAATGTCTATGTGAGTGGTATTGACACTTACGGACCAATTAGTTCAGTTTCTCGTTCAGATGTCAACATTTTGATGACTGTTAATCAAGATTCAAAAAAAATTCTATTGACAACAACCCCTCGAGATTCTTATGTTCCGATTGCTGACGGCGGGAATAATCAAAAAGATAAGTTGACTCATGCAGGTATTTATGGAGTTGACTCCTCTATTCATACTTTGGAAAATCTTTATGGAGTTGATATTAATTACTATGTTCGTCTAAACTTCACTTCGTTCTTGAAATTGATTGACCTTTTAGGTGGTGTAGATGTATACAATGATCAGGAGTTTACATCTCGTCACGGGAAGTTCCACTTCCCAGTAGGAAATGTCCATTTAGATTCTGAACAAGCTCTTGGGTTTGTTCGTGAACGCTATTCGTTGGCTGATGGAGATCGTGACCGTGGTCGTAATCAACAAAAGGTTATTGTCGCAATTATTCAGAAATTAACTTCTACTGAAGCCTTAAAAAATTATAGTGATATTATTCAAGGTTTGCAAGATTCCCTTCAAACAAATATGCCTATCGAAACGATGATAGATTTGATTAATACTCAATTGGAGAGTGGTGGTAGTTATAAAGTCAACTCTCAAGACCTCAAAGGTACAGGTCGAATGGGACTTCCTTCTTATGCTATGCCAGATAGTAACCTTTATATGATGGAAATCGATGATAGTAGTTTAGCAACTGCTAAAAGTGCGATACAAGATGTGATGGAGGGAAGATGATATGATTGATATCCACTCTCACATTGTCTTTGATGTAGATGACGGGCCAAAGTCTATAGAAGATAGTAAAGCTCTTTTAATAGAAGCATATAATCAAGGAGTTCGGATGATTGTTTCGACTTCCCATCGTCGAAAAGGGATGTTTGAGACTCCAGAAGAAAAAATAGCGACGAATTTTTTAAAGGTTCGTGAGATTGCTAAAGAAGTGGCAGATGATTTGGTCATTGCTTACGGAGCAGAGATATACTATACTCCGGATGTTCTAGAAAAATTAGAAAACAAGCGCATTCCTACTCTCAATAACAGTCGTTATGCTTTGATTGAATTTAGTATGAATACACCCTATCGCGATATTCATAAAGGGTTAAGCAATATTTTGATGTTAGGGATTACCCCAGTGATTGCTCATATTGAACGTTATGATGCGTTGGAAAACAATGAAAAACGTGTTAGGGAACTGATTGATATGGGATGCTATACGCAAGTAAATAGTTCTCATGTTCTAAAACCTAAGCTCTTTGGTGAAACCTATAAATTTATGAAAAAGAGAGCTCAATATTTTTTGGAGAGAGACCTGGTTCATGTCATTGCAAGTGACATGCATAACTTAGATAGTAGACCTCCCTACATGGAGGATGCTCGTCAGATTATTTCTAAAAAGTATGGTAGAGACAAGGCAGAAGAGCTATTTGTAGAGAACCCTAGGAAAATTATAATGGATCAAATAATTTAGGAGAAAATATGAAAGAACAAAATACTATGGAAATCGATGTATTTCACCTGTTTAAAATTCTTTGGAAAAGAAAAATTCTAATTGCATTGGTAGCGATTGTAGCTGGAGCCTTAGCTTTTGCCTACAGTGCTTTTATCGTAAAACCGGAGTTCACTAGTACTACACGGATTTATGTAGTCAACCGTAATCAGGGAGATAAGCCTGGTTTGACAAACCAAGACTTGCAAGCTGGATCATACTTAGTTAAAGACTATCGTGAAATTATTTTGTCTCAAGATGTTTTGGAAAAAGTTACATCTAATTTGAAATTAGATCTATCACCAAAAGCTTTGGCTAGTAAAGTCAAGGTAACTGTACCAGTCGATACTCGTATCGTATCTATTTCCGTTAATGATAGAGTCCCTGAGGAAGCTAGTCGTATTGCTAACTCATTGAGAGAAGTAGCAGCTGAAAAGATTATCAGTATCACACGCGTTTCTGATGTCACAACACTTGAAGAAGCTCGTCCGGCTACAGCACCATCTTCTCCAAATATTCGTAGAAATACAATTATCGGGCTACTTGGAGGAACAGCATTTATGGTTATCGCTGTTCTTATCGTTGAACTGGTTGATACACGAGTGAAACGTCCAGAGGATATTGAAGATGTTATGCAAATCGCATTGTTGGGAGTTGTTCCAAATCTGGATAAATTGAAATAGGAGAGAGATATGCCGACATTAGAAATAGCACAGAAAAAATTAGATCTGGCCAAAAAAGCGGAAGAATACTATAATGCCTTGCGTACGAATATACAATTGAGTGGAAATAATTTACAAGTAATTTCTATCACTTCTGTAAAACCGGGTGAAGGAAAGTCAACGACTTCTACAAATATTGCTTGGGCATTCGCGCGTGCAGGTTACAAGACCCTGTTAGTAGATGCTGATATTCGTAATTCTGTCATGTCAGGTGTCTTCAAGTCACGTGAAAAAATTACTGGATTGACAGAATTTTTATCTGGAACAACAGATCTATCTCATGGTTTATGTGATACCAATGTTGAGAATCTATTTGTGGTTCAAGCTGGGTCTATCTCACCCAACCCAACTGCTTTATTGCAAAGTGAAAATTTTAGCACTATGATTGACACACTTCGCAAGTATTTTGATTATATTATTGTTGATACAGCGCCTATTGGTATCGTAATCGACGCAGCTATTATTACACAAAAATGTGATGCATCTGTTTTAGTTACTGCGGCAGGAGAAGCTAACAGAAAAGATGTTCAGAAGGCTAAAGGTCAATTGGAACAAACGAATAAACCATTTTTAGGAGTTGTATTAAATAAATTCAATACTTCAGCCGAGAAATATGGTTCTTACGGTGAGTATGGTTCTTACGGTAAAAAATAGGGGATAGAATAAGGGATAGACTAAGGAAGTAGTTATGGAAGAGAAAGGGATAAAAATATCTCTGGCAGTAATCCAGAGTTTTATAGTAGTGTTACTGGGGTATTCTCTTAGTTTTGTTAAAGAGACAGATATTCTTTCAACAACAATGATTGTCCTATATATTCTCCACTACATAGTATTTTATTTTAGCGATTACGGTCAAGATTTTTTTAGACGAGGGAGTTTGATTGAACTTGTTCGCTTGACAAAATATATCATTTTCTTTGCGTTGGCAATTAGTCTTTCTAATTTCTTTTTAGAAGAACGCTTTAGTATCTCTAGACGAGGCATGGTGTATTTCTTAACCTTACACTCGATTCTAATGTATCTAGTCAATATTTGTATCAAGTATTATTCGAAACGGGTATTTCCTAATTTGAAATGGAGTAAAAAACTATTCTTGATTACAGCAACATCTAGAGTTGAGAAAGTGATGGATAAATTACTTGATGCGGGTGATTTCTTTGGAGAACTGGTGGCAGTTAGTGTATTAGATAAACCTAATTTCCAACATGATACTATTACAGTCGTACCAGTCGAAGATATTTTAAATTTTGCAACTCACGAAGTTGTGGACGAAGTGTTTATCAATCTTCCTAGTGAAGAATATGATATTGGTGAATTTATTTCTCGTTTTGAAACGATGGGAATTGATGTAACGGTTAATCTAAATGCTTTTGACCATAATCTAGGGCGTGACAAAAAAATCCGTGGGATGGCTGGTCTAAATGTCATTACTTTTTCGACGAAATTTTATAAGAATAGTCATGTAATTGCTAAGCGTGTCATAGATATTATTGGTTCTATTTTTGGTTTAATGATTTGTGGTCTAGTTAGTATAGTTCTAGTTCCAGCTATTCGAAAAGATGGTGGACCTGCTACTTTTGCCCAGACTCGCATAGGAAAAAACGGCCGACATTTTACTTTTTATAAATTTAGATCAATGTGTATTGATGCTGAGGATAAAAAGAGAGAATTGTTGGAGAAAAATACCATGCAGGGTGGTATGTTTAAGATGGACAATGATCCTCGCATTACAAAAATTGGTCGCTTTATCCGTAAAACTAGCTTGGATGAACTTCCCCAGTTTTGGAATGTTCTGAAAGGAGATATGAGCCTAGTGGGAACAAGACCGCCAACAGTTGATGAATATGAGACATACACACCTGAACAAAAACGTCGATTGAGTTTTAAACCGGGTATCACTGGACTTTGGCAAGTTAGTGGTAGAAGTGAGATTAAGAATTTTGATGAAGTTGTTAAATTAGATGTAGCTTATATAGACGATTGGACAATTTGGAAAGACATTGAAATTTTACTAAAAACTATTAAAGTTGTACTTATGAGAGATGGAGCGAAGTGATTTTATGAATAAAGTGAGGGAAATTCAACTAGGAGAATTATCTTTATTGAAAAACTTTATTGCTATTTGTAGTAAACATGATTTAAGATATTATGCTTTGGGAGGAACATTGCTAGGAGCCATTCGTCATAAAGGATTTATTCCTTGGGATGATGATATGGATTTAGGGATGCCTCGAAAAGATTATGAAAAATTTTTATCTATTTGTAAAAAAGAACTTCCAGAACATGTTATTTTGAGACTTCATGATGACAATTTAGGTAATACCTCTATTATGGATACATCCTTACAAATTCCATTTGGAGATGAACTATGTAGTCCATTCATAGATATTTTTCCTTTGGATGGTTATCCAGATGATCGTTTTCATTATTTTATTCATACAAACAAAATCAAATTCTATCGTGCACTTTCTAAAATTTCGGTAATCGATCGTCTACATGACAGAGATCGGGGAAGTTTTGAAAATGCAATTGTGAGTATATCAAAAGTTTTGAAATTAAATAAACTTCTAAAAACAGCCACTATTAACAACAAATTACAAAATCTAATTAAACAATATGATTTTGAAACTAGTTCAATAGTAGGTAATGTATTAGGCTCTTACAGAGAACGTGAGCTTGCTAGAAAAGAAGTATTCGGTGAACCACAATTACTAGAGTTTGAGAACTTAGAAATAAGTTGCCATGCAAACCCAGATGAATATTTAACAAAAATATATGGTGATTACATGAAGTTACCAAAAGAAGCCGAGCGTAAGGGTCATTTTGAGTCTACATGGGGAGATTAATTTGAATAGTTTTAATTTAATGGGGGTCAGAATTGACCCTTTAACAATGGATGAAACAGTACAAGAGGTTGAGAAATTTGTAATTGAACAACGTCCTCTTCATTTAATGGGCGTAAACGCTGATAAGATTAACCAATGTCAATCAGATGAAGCTATTAAGAAGATAGTTAACGAGTCTGAGATCATCAATGCAGATGGTGCATCAGTAGTTCTAGCTTCTCGATTTTTGGGCTACCAAGTTCCAGAACGAGTTGCTGGAATTGATTTAATGCAAAGATTATTAAAATTAGCCGATGAAAAATCTTATTCAGTGTATTTTTTTGGTGCTAAAGAAGAAGTTTTGCAAGATATGTTACAAAATTTTAAAGAAGAGTATCCAAATCTACGAGTTGTTGGACATCGTAATGGTTATTTTTCTGAGGAAGATGAGCAAGATATTCAGGAAGATATTCGTGAAAAGAATCCCGACTTTGTATTTGTTGGAATTACTTCACCTAAAAAAGAATACATCATCCAAAAATTTATGGATAATGGAGTGAATTCTATTTTTATGGGTGTAGGTGGTAGT
The DNA here is from genome assembly GCA_965245755.1 of Streptococcus mitis. Classification (GTDB taxonomy): domain Bacteria; phylum Bacillota; class Bacilli; order Lactobacillales; family Streptococcaceae; genus Streptococcus; species Streptococcus mitis_DY. The sequence goes on from CBDFAU010000001.1 coordinate 132,367, forward strand.
TTTGATGTATTGTCTGGTCACATTCAGCGTGCCCCACTTTGGATGCAGAAATCAAACTTGGAGTGGTTGTTCCGAGTTGCTAATGAGCCAAAGCGTCTCTTTAAACGATACTTTGTAGGGAATGTTACCTTTATTAAGCGAGTTTTAGATGAGAAACGAAAAACGAAAAAATAATATTTTACATATTTCACGAACGATGGATATTGGTGGTGCTGAGAGAATCGTGTACCAGTTGAGTTCTGATTTGAAAGATGAGTTTGATAGTGTACATGTAGCTTCTACAGGAGGCCTTTGGGAACCAAAATTAGAGGCCCAAGGAATTATCCATCATAAAATTCACGATATAGACAGCAAAAATCCCCTTACTGTGTTGAAGCTGCTTCTTACTATTTATCAAATTATTAAGACAAATGATATTACTCTGGTTCATACGCATCATCGAATGGCAGCTTTTTATATTCGTTTGTTAAAACTGATTAATCCCAAGCTAGTCCACGTTTACACTGCTCATAATGTCTTTAAAGATAAGTTGTCTTTATATAGATTTTCACTGAAAAATGCCTATAGTATTGCAGTTGGTCAAGCAGTTAATCAAAATTTGAAAGATGATGTGGGAGTTGCAAATAGCACTGTTATCTATAACGGAGTGATCTTGAAACAGTCAAATAGACAAGTTGATGAGATTATGAGGTTTGATGGAATCAAGCTAGGCTGTATTGCAAGATTATCTGAACAAAAAGGTTTGACTTATCTGCTTGATGCGATCTCTTTGATTTCAGATGAAAACCTTCGTTTATTTATCGTTGGGGATGGAGAGCTGAGAGCTGAATTAGAAAACAAGGTTAAAGAACTAAATCTGGAAGATAAAGTAACTTTTTTAGGCTATAGACAGGATATAGTCGAGTGTATTAATAGCTTTGATTTCCTAGTATCTTCTTCATTATTTGAAGGCTTGGCTCTAAATGTTATCGAAGCATTTATGAATGGGAAAACTATGGTTGCGACAGATATTCCTGGCATTAATGAAGTTGTTACAAAAGAAAATGGGATCTTGGTTCCTGCTAAAGATGCTAGGGCCTTAGCTTCTGCTATTGAGAGTCTGGCGACTGACTCAACTCTTAGAACTAGGTTAGCTCATCAAGCTAAAAAAGATTATGAAGAGAAGTTTAGTTATCCTTTATTTTTAGAGAATTATCGTAAATTTTATCAAAAACTAATGGGAGATTCAAAATGAAAAAAGTAATGTTAGTTTTTGGGACGCGTCCAGAAGCAATAAAAATGTGTCCCTTAGTGAATGAACTGAAGAAAAATGATTCAATCAAAACACTTGTGTGTGTAACCGGTCAACATAAAGAAATGTTAGAGCAAGTTTTAGATGTCTTTAAAGTTGTTCCTGATTATGATTTAGGAATTATGAAGGCAAATCAAACACTATTTACAATCACGACAAGTATTTTAGATAAAATTCAAGCAGTTTTAGAGCAGGAAAAACCAGATATTGTTCTTGTTCATGGGGATACTACAACCACTTTTGCGACAGCTTTAGCTGCATTTTACATGGGAATTAAAGTTGGACATGTAGAGGCAGGATTGAGAACTTATAATCTTCAAAGCCCATTTCCTGAAGAGTTCAATCGTCAGACTACTTCAATTATTGCGGATTTCAATTTTGCTCCGACAGAAGTGGCTAAAGAGAATCTTCTAAAAGAGGGAAGAGAGAATATCTATGTTACCGGAAATACTGTCATCGACGCCTTGAAGACAACCGTTCAAGGGCATTATGACCATCCTATTTTAGAGTGGGCTAAGGACAGTAAACTAATCATGTTGACAGCCCATAGACGTGAAAACCTTGGTCAACCCATGGAAAATATGTTTAACGCAGTTAATCGTATCCTGAATGAATTTGAAGATGTTAAAGTCGTATATCCTATTCATAAGAATCCTAAGGTTCGTGAGTTAGCAAGTAAGGTGTTTGGTGACAATGAACGTATGAAAATCATTGAACCTCTAGAAGTCATTGATTTCCATAATTTTATGAATCAAAGCTACATGATTTTAACAGATTCTGGTGGTGTACAAGAAGAAGCACCTTCTTTAGGTAAACCAGTATTGGTAATGCGTGATACAACAGAACGTCCAGAGGGGATTGCTGCAGGAACCTTGAAATTGGTAGGAACAGAAGAAGAAAATATTTATACTAATTTCAAACTGCTTCTAGAAGATGAAACAGAGTACAGTAAGATGAGTAAAGCAAGTAATCCATATGGAGATGGAAAAGCTTGTGAGCGTATTGTTGATATCATTTTGGAAGGATTATCATAATGGATCAGATTTCTATTGTTGTACCAGTGTACAATGTTGAGAACTGTTTGAGTTATTGTGTAGAAAGTCTAAGACAACAAACATATAAAAATATTGAAATAATCCTAGTAGATGATGGTTCGACGGATAGTTCTGGAGAAATTTGTGACCAATATGCTCGAGAAGATGACAGAATAAAAGTTCTGCATATTGAAAATGGAGGATTGTCCAATGCTCGCAATACTGGGGTAAAAGAATCTTCAACAGATTGGATTGTTTTCATTGATTCAGACGATTATTATGACCATAGAGCCATTGAATATTTAGTAGAACTTAGAGATAAGTATAGAGTTGATCTTGTAGCAACTCCAGTGATTGAAGTTAGAGACTATGAAAATAGTGATTTTCTAGGAGATTTCAGAGAGAAATATTCTGGAAAATTAGATCGTCGAACAGCTTTAGAACAAATGTTTTATGGAAATTATGTTGGGACACATTCAGGTGGTAAACTATATAAGAAGGAAATCTTATTAAGGTTTCCATATCCTAATGGGATGTTGTATGAAGATTTAGCTCTTGCTTATGAGCATATTGCTTCCTGTGAAAATATTGCTGTTAGTGATCTAACTCTTTATAAATACTATCGAAGACCAGGAAGTATTGTAAATTCTAAATATAGTGATCGTCTCTTAGATTTTTACAAGGCAATGGAATGGAATAGAAGTTATGTTGAACGAGACTATTCAGGTGATAGGGATATGAGAAGAGCCTTGAATGTTCGCTATGTTTTTAATGGTCTGCATATTGTACATGCTATGCTTAGTTCAGATATGTATGCTGAAGTTAATAAAATTAGAAAAGAATACATTCAATATTTCAAAGATGTTATTCCGAATTCAAATGTTACAAGGAAAAATAAATTGAAATATATATTGTTTCTCGTATCTGCAAAATTGTATAACACTATTCGAAATAAGATTGGATAATTTAAACAAACTTAGGTAAAAATATGAAAATAAAAATAAAATTATCAGAGTTATTATATTTTTCAGCTTTCTTTATTTGGTTGCTTTTTAATTTTATAGCTCAAACAAATTTAGTCTATAAATATCCTGAAATTTATCGTTTTCGAATAGTTGCTATGATAGTGTCTATTGTCATACTTCTGTTTAAACTACTATTAGAGAGACACTCGAGTAAGTTTCTGATATTCTTCTTTTCAGCTTTCTGCTTGGCTATCATTATTGGAATTTCAACACATAAGCTTTTTGATGCTCTAACAATAATTTCAACAATCCTATTTATTATTTCTATCAACAATGTGAATTTTAGAAAAGTTTTGATTCTCTGGACAGTTTCGATAGTACTATTAATGATTTCTATATATGGTCTATTAAAGTTTGGCATTATTGAAAATACGCTGAGGGTTCAATTAGGAGGGCGATTCCGTTTTAGCCAAGGATACCAATATGTTACTCTCGGTGCTAATTATTTATTTCATCTGACTTTGGTATATCTATATTTAAGAAAAAGTAAAATCAGATTGTCAGAAATTTTATTGTTTGGAATACTGAATTATTATTTTTACGTTAATACTGATACGAAATCAGCTTTCTTTCTTTCAATTCTAGCATTAGTATTGGTGTACATATTCAAAAATAAAGTAGTTAGTCAAAAAATCCTGAATGCCATTGGTAAAATTACGTTGACTGCAGGGATTCTTATTCCTATCATTTTGACTTATTTTTATAACGCAAACAGTAAACTCTTTCAAATTTTAAACGTAGCTTTGACAGGAAGACTAAGTTTAGGACATAAGACACTATCTTTATATGGTGTACATATGTTTGGTCAAAGAATTGATTGGGAATTGCAACAAAGGGCTACGTCTGTTTTTGATAATTATTTATACGTTGATTCATCTTTTGTAAATATTTTGTTGCATTATGGAGTGATTCTACTAGTTGTTATTTGGTATAGTTTCTATCAACTAAATAAAAGAGGACACTTTAATACAGTTGAGATGCTTGTTTTTATTGTATTGATACTTCATTCAATGTTTGATCCACAATTTTTTGAATTAATGTACAATCCATTATTGTTATTGATGGGTATTTCTTGGAGTAAGTATAGGTATAATTATCAAGATGTTTAAAGTTTTTGTGTTATATGTATCCTTGGTTCTAAATTGAGGCTAGTTAAGTGATTTTTGTACCAAAAAAAGTTTAATCTATTTAACATCATCATTTTTGGACAGACTAATTTTCGCCGTTTATAATAGTAGTTAAGTGAGGAATATGCTCCCTATGAAGGTTCTTAAAAATTATGCATACAATCTTTCATATCAATTATTAGTAATTATTTTACCGATTATTACGACTCCATATGTTACCAGAGTATTTAGTTCTGATGATTTAGGAACTTATGGTTATTATAATTCTATTGTTACCTACTTTATCCTGTTGGCTACCTTGGGGGTAGCCAATTATGGTACAAAGGAAATTTCTGGTAATCGAAAAACAATTCGTAAAAATTTCTGGGGAATTTATACTTTACAACTTGGAGCAACCATCTTATCACTGACTCTCTATATTTTGCTTTGTCTCACTTTTTCGTTAATGCAAAACCCAGTAGCTTATATTTTAGGATTAAGTTTACTTTCTAAAGGTTTAGATATTTCTTGGCTATTCCAAGGTTTAGAGGATTTTCGAAAAATTACAGTCAGAAATATTACAGTGAAACTAGTTGGCGTCATTGCTATTTTTCTATTTATAAAATCAGCTAGCGACCTATATTTATATGTGTTCTTGCTTACCATTTTTGAATTGTTGGGACAACTAAGTATGTGGTTGCCGGCAAGAGAGTTTATTGGGAAACCGCACTTTGATTGGGAATATGCTAAGCAGCATTTGAAGCCAGTTATCTTATTGTTTTTACCTCAGATTGCCATATCGCTCTATGTTACTTTGGATCGTACAATGCTGGGAGCTTTAGCTTCAACAAAAGATGTAGGAATCTATGATCAAGCATTGAAACTTGTTAATATTTTATTGACCCTAGTGACTTCATTGGGAAGTGTCATGTTACCACGAGTTTCAAATCTTTTATCCTCAGGGGATCATAAAGCAGTTAATAAAATGCATGAGATGTCATTTCTGATTTATAATTTGGTTATTTTCCCCATTATGGCAGGTATGTTAATTATAAACGATGATTTTGTTACCTTTTTCCTCGGACAAGATTTTCAAGATGCTCGCTATGCAATAGCTATTATGATTCTAAGAATGTTCTTTATTGGTTGGACAAATATTATGGGTATTCAAATTTTGATTCCCCATAATAAAAATAGAGAGTTCATGCTTTCAACTACAATTCCTGCTATTGTTAGTGTTGGATTAAATCTTCTCTTTCTTCCCAAATTGGGCTATATAGGGGCAGCAATTGTATCTGTTTTAACAGAGTCTATGGTTTGGGCTATACAGTTATTCTTTACTCGCTCTTATCTAAGAGATGTTCCGATTATAGAATCTATGATAAAAATTATGATTTCATCAGGATTGATGTATGGAATTCTATTTTTTGTAAAAGACTTATTGAATTTACCGTCCATATTAAATGTAGGATTTTCTGCTATTTTGGGGGCAATAATTTATATCAGTTTGATTTTAATTTTTAAAGTTATAAATCTACGAGATATAAAACAACAGTTATTCAGAAATAAAGGGGTGTAATATGTACGATTATCTAATCGTTGGTGCTGGGTTGTCTGGAGCAATTTTTGCTTATGAAGCAACCAAGCGTGGAAAAAAAGTAAAAGTTATTGATAAACGTGACCACATTGGTGGGAATATCTACTGTGAGAATGTAGAAGGAGTCAATGTCCATAAATATGGTGCCCATATCTTCCATACTTCTAATAAGAAAGTTTGGGATTATGTGAATCAATTTGCTGAATTTAACAACTACATCAACTCGCCTGTAGCTAATTACAAGGGTAGCCTTTATAATCTACCTTTCAATATGAATACTTTCTATGCTATGTGGGGGACAAAAACTCCTCAAGAAGTCAAAGATAAGATTGCTGAGCAAACGGCTCACATGAAGGACGTTGAACCTAAAAACTTGGAAGAACAGGCTATCAAGTTGATCGGTCCAGATATTTATGAAAAGTTGATTAAAGGATATACTGAAAAGCAATGGGGACGTTCCGCGACTGACCTTCCACCGTTTATCATTAAACGTCTACCAGTTCGTTTGACTTTTGATAATAACTACTTCAATGACCGTTACCAAGGTATTCCAATTGGGGGGTATAACGTTATCATTGAAAATATGCTGAAAGATGTTGAAGTAGAACTTGGAGTTGACTTTTTTGCCAATCGTCAGGAATTAGAAGCTTCTGCTGAAAAAGTTGTCTTTACAGGGATGATTGACCAATACTTTGACTATAAACATGGTGAGTTAGAATACCGTAGTCTTCGTTTTGAGCATGAAGTTCTAGATGAAGAAAACTATCAAGGAAACGCAGTTGTAAACTATACAGAACGAGAAATTCCTTATACTCGTATTATTGAGCATAAACATTTTGAGTATGGTACGCAAGATAAAACGGTCATTACTCGTGAATACCCAGCAGATTGGAAACGAGGAGATGAACCTTATTATCCAATCAATGATGAGAGAAACAATGCTATGTTTGCTAAGTATCAAGAAGAAGCAGCGCAGAATGATAAGGTCATTTTCTGCGGACGTTTGGCCGATTATAAATACTACGACATGCATGTGGTCATTGAACGTGCCCTAAATGTTGTAGAGGAAGAGTTTAAATAAGATAACGAAGGATAAAGTTGATCGATGAAATATTATCTAAAAGAAGAATTTCTGAAGGATTCTGGTGCACGAAATGCGGGGAATAAGGCTCGAAATGATGTTGAAGAAATAGTAGTTCGTGAGGGCTATAGTCCTTTGTTATTGATGGTAGATGATTGGTATCAAATGGGGACTATTAGAGCCCAACGACATAAGGCCAAAGCTCTATCCAAAGCTATCTCTAAGTTGAAGGAAGGGGATCAGCTACTGATTCAATTTCCTATGCTTCATCATAGTTTCTTTACGACTCATTTAGTCAAAAGAATGCAACGTAAAGGAGTGAAGGTTCACTTTATTATCCATGACTTAGAAGTTTTGCGCTATGCTAATTTGGATACAGTACCCTGGAAGCATAAGATTCGTGTTCATCTTCAAGAGTCTAGTCTTTTGAAACAAGCTGATGGTCTTATTGCTCATAATCCAGTTATGAAATCAGTGCTTGTTGATAAGGGGATTTCTGAGAAGAAAATAGTTAGTTTAGGCATTTTTGACTATCTGATCCCGAATTATCAGGATAAAGAAGATTTATCGAAGGAAGGAGCTATTATTGTAGCTGGAAATTTAGCTCAAGAAAAAGCAGGTTACTTATATGAGTTGCCTGCAAGACCGGCATATAACCTTTATGGTGTTGGTTTTGATGAGGCTAGAAAGCTATCCAATGAAACCTATTTTGGTTCCTTTCTTCCAGATGAACTACCATCAGCATTAGAAGGAAGCTTTGGTTTGGTTTGGGACGGTGATAGTTCTAAAACTTGTAGCGGAGTGTTTGGTGAGTATTTGAGATACAATAATTCCCACAAGGCCTCCCTTTATTTGGCTTCTGGTTTCCCTATTATTGTCTGGGGGCAATCTGCTTTGGCTAATTTCGTCTTAGAAAAAGAGTGTGGAATTAGTATTGAGAGTTTACTTGACTTGGAAGAAGTATTGGAACATTTGTCTCAAGAAGAGTATCAGGGTTTGGTCAAAAATGCTAAGGCCGTAGGTCAAAAAATTCGTGAGGGTTCTTTTCTTCTTTCCGCATTGCAAGCTTTCAATTAATGAATCTAAAAATGATTTAAATAGATGGATGAGGGAGTTACTGGATTCCCTCTTTTCTTATAGTTAAAAAGAGATTAAAAAATGAAATAAGATTCGATAGTTGTCAGAAAATAACAACTAAAAATGAAAATTCAGAAAAATATATTGACAATAGATTGCAAAGGGTCTATAATGGATAGAAAAACAAAGGAGAATACTATGAAAACAAGGAAAGTATTGGCTCTTGCGGGAGTCACTTTATTAGCAGCTGGTGTCTTAGCGGCTTGTTCTGGTGGTTCTGCTACTAAAGGTGAGCAGACCTTCGCCTTTACCTACGAGACAGACCCAGATAATCTCAACTATTTGACAACCAGCAAGGCAGCTACTTCAAACATTACTAGTAACGTCATTGATGGATTGCTTGAAAATGACCGTTATGGGAATCTTGTTCCCTCTATGGCAGAGGACTGGTCAGTTTCTAAAGATGGTTTGACCTACACTTATAAGATTCGTCAGGATGCCAAGTGGTACACATCTGAAGGTGAAGAATATGCTCCTGTCAAGGCTCAAGACTTTGTAACAGGTCTTAAATATGCAACAGATAAGAAATCACAAGCTCTTTACTTGGTACAGGATTCAATCAAGGGGCTGGATGCTTATGCTAAAGGGGAAAATAAAGATTTTTCTCAAGTTGGAATTAAAGCCCTTGACGATCAAACAGTCCAATACACTTTGAACAAACCTGAAAGTTTTTGGAATTCTAAAACAACAATGGGTGTCTTGGCACCAGTTAATGAAGAGTTTTTGAACTCAAAAGGGGATGATTTTGCTAAAGCGACAGATCCAAGCAGTATCTTGTATAATGGTCCTTATTTGTTAAAATCTCTTGTGGCTAAATCTTCCGTTGAATTTGCAAAAAATCCTAACTACTGGGATAAGGATAATGTTCATGTTGATAAGATAAAATTGTCATTCTGGGATGGTCAAGATACCAGCAAACCTGCAGAAAACTTTAAAGATGGTAGCCTTACAGCAGCCCGCCTCTATCCAACAAGTGCAAGTTTCGCAGAACTTGAAAAAACGATGAAGGATAATATTGTCTATACCCAACAAGACTCTACGACTTATCTAGTTGGTACAAATATTGACCGCCAGTCCTATAAATATACTTCTAAGACTAGTGACGAACAAAAGACCTCTACTAAAAAGGCTCTCTTAAACAAGGATTTCCGTCAGGCTATTGCTTTTGGTTTTGATCGTACGGCCTATGCTTCACAAGTGAACGGTGCCAGTGGTGCAAGCAAAATTTTGCGTAATCTTTTTGTACCACCAACATTTGTCCAAGCAGATGGGAAAAACTTTGGCGATATGGTCAAAGAAAAATTGGTGACTTATGGGGATGAATGGAAGGATGTGAACCTTGCTGATGCCCAAGATGGACTATATAATCCTGAAAAAGCCAAGGCAGAATTTGCTAAAGCTAAGTCAGCTCTACAAGCTGAAGGAGTACAATTCCCAATTCACCTAGATATGCCAGTTGACCAGACAGCAACTACAAAAGTTCAACGTGTACAGTCTTTCAAACAATCGGTTGAAGAAACCTTGGGTGCAGATAATGTCGTAATTGATATTCAACAACTACAAAAAGATGAAGTCTTGAATATTACCTACTTTGCTGAAACAGCAGCTGGGGAAGATTGGGATATTTCAGATAATGTTGGTTGGACTCCAGACTTTGCGGATCCATCTACTTACCTCGATATTATCAAACCATCAGTTGGTGAAAACACTAAAACCTACCTTGGCTTTGATTCTGGTACAGATAATGCTGCAGCTAAGAAGGTTGGTCTAAACGACTATGAGAAATTGGTAATTGAAGCTGGAAACGAGACAATAGATGTAGCAAAACGTTATGATAAGTATGCTGTAGCCCAAGCTTGGTTGACAGATAGTGCCTTGATTATTCCAACAACATCACTCACTGGTCGCCCAATCTTGTCTAAGATGGTACCATTTACGATGCCGTTTGCCTTCTCTGGTAACAAGGGGACAAGCGATCCGCTCCTCTACAAATACTTGGAACTTCAAGACAAGGCAGTTACTGCTGATGAATACCAAAAAGCCCAAGAAAAATGGATGAAAGAAAAAGAAGAGTCTAATAAAAAAGCTCAAGAAGAACTCGCAAAACATGTGAAGTAGATTTTAAACATCTATAGAAACTGATTGATAAAGGGTTTGGCATTCGATAGGAATGCTAAATCCTTTTTATTTTATGATAACTCCCTCTAAATGGCAGACTATGGTTTTGCCAAAATTAAGAAAAAATTAGCAATTTTCCTAGCTTTCCTATTGCTTTATCTGCCAATATTTGTTATATTAAAAGTGCAATTATTTTTTTATAAACGTTAAGCATTGCACTTTTCAGATAGAAAGGAGTATTTTTCGAACAAGAAATGTAAACGCTTACGAAGATTAGTGAAAGGAATCAGGAGTTAATGGATAAACGATTTTTTGAAAAACGATGTACATACAGCATTCGTAAATTTGCACTAGGTGCTGCTTCAGTTATGATTGGGGCTAGTTTTTTTGCTACGGCTCCAGTATTGGCTAACACACCAACAGTTGGCTCAACAGATAATTTGCCAAGTGAGCTGGCTGATTTGGATAAAAAAGCGAGCGATAATGGACGGGAGTTCGATAAGGAAGCTGCAGCAGCAAATCCAGGTTCTGCTGAAACAACGGATGGACCAAAAACTGAAGAAGAGTTACTAGCTCTTGAAAAGGAAAACAAAGAAACTACTGACAAGTTGCCGAAAGAATTAGAAGGTAAAGTTGAAAAAGCTACTGATAATGGTAAAGAGGTAAATAAAGATCAATTAGCACAAGTTACTGGTAGTCTAGTTCCTGAAGATGTTGCCAAAACAAAAAATGGAGAATTGAACTATGGCGCTACTGTTAAGATTAAGACTCCATCAGGAGAAGGTAGTGGTATTGTCATTGGTAAGGATCTTGTTTTGACTGTTTCTCACAACTTTATCAAGGATCAACAAGATGGAAATATCCGTAAAGTTGTGGATAATGATAAAGGGGATGGCGATATTTTTAGTATATCCTACCCTGGTTTAGATGATGTAAAATTTAGTAAAAAAGATGTGATTCACTGGGATAGAGATGGTTATCTAAAGGGCTATAAGAACGATTTGGCTCTTGTGAGATTGCGTACAGTTCTTGAAAATGCTCCTGTTGAAGTTACTGAAAAGCCAGTTGTTAAGAAAGTTGGGGATAAAGTCAATATGTTTGGCTATCCTGCTGGTAAGTTGGCGCCAGTTATTAACACTGCTGTGGATTTTGCTGAATCTTATGGTGAAGGTGTTCAAGGAGTTGGTTATCAAGGTGGACAACCAGGTGCTAGCGGTGGCGGTATCTTTGACACGGATGGTAAATTGATTGGCGTTCATCAAAATGGTGTGGTCGGTGTCCGTAGTGGAGGGATCCTTTTCTCTCCAGCTCAATTAAAATGGATTCAAGATCATATTAAGGGAATCTCTAGTTCAAAACCAGCGAATTTAGAGGAAACTGAAAAACCAGTTGAAGAAAAGCCAAAAGCAGATAAGCCGAAAGAAGAAAAACCAGTTGAAAACAAACCAGCTGAGAATAAACCAGCTGAAGCAGCAACGGGAGAAACTAGCGGCGCTACTGCCGAAGTGAAAAAAGAGTGGGACTCAGTAAGCCGTGTGAAAGGGAATGTTGAAGTCGTTGAAGAAGGCGGAGTACGCTACAACAAATTAACTTCAACAACAGCTAACGACAATGGAGCAAACGAAGCTTTATTTGAAAAAGCTGGATTACAGGCGGATGCGGAAGGAAATGTAAGCGTTGACTTAACGTTCAAGGCAAACACCCCTCCAGCTGAAACACGCTTTGGGGTATATCTAAAATATAAAGATAATGACAACAACATCTTTGTTGGGTATGACAAGGGCGGTTGGTTCTGGCAATACAAAGGACCAAATGTAAACACTTGGTATAGTAAGACTCGTGTAGAAGCACCAAATGTAGGTGAAGAAAACCACCTATCTATCGTTTACAAAAAAGACGGTCAATTAAATGCTACAAATAATGGACAAAATTTATTTAGCACAGAAGTCGTTCCAGAAGTTGTCAAGAACGCTTTAGCTGATGTGAATAAAGTTTACCTCAAAGCTGGTACTTACGGTACAGAATTATCTTCTGTATCGATCAAAGCGGATAACCAAGATAACATCAAACCTGAAGAAGAAACTCCAGCTGTGGATGATGGATTGCGTCGCAATGACCAAGATGTTCACTATGAAACTTTACAATCAGAACAATTAAAAGCGATTATCGACACAGCGTTTCCACGTGTTAAAGAATATGAATTAGATGGAAAAACGTTAACAGGTCAAGTTCAAAAATTAGATAAAATGTCAATCAACGGTGTATTAGTCACTCCAGAAGTTCAATACCGTAAGATTGATGACACTACTGCAGAATATGTAATGAAAGTAAGAAACGATGATGAATTCATCAACGCTGAAATCACTGTAAAATTACAATTAGTCGGCAACGAAATGCACTTCGATGTGACAAAAGTAGTGAACAAAAACAATGTCGAAATGGGTAAACCAGTCGACAATGTTCGCAAATTAATCCAAACTATTGAATTCCCAGGAAACACACTTGTTTCTGTTGGTTCAAACAAACAAGGTGCGAAATTCGATGGAGCTCAAATGTCAACAAATACACATAATCGTGGGGACTATCATTTAGACTTGAAAGAAGGCAAGATGAATGAATATACTTACGGCTTCATGTATGGATTTGTTTCTTCTAATGAATTAGCAGCATCTGTTTGGAGTAACTCTCAATTTACATACAGAGGAAATGACTTTGCACGTTTAACAACAGCGTTAGAACGTGTAGAAGGCGTAAACTACTTAGGTATTCAAAGCTCACCTTACTGGTACCAACGTGCTTATAAGAACTTAGTATTCCCAGAATACACATTAGAATTACCAAGTTCTAAAGTAGTCATCACAAAAGACTTAAACAAAGATAATGTTGTGGACTGGCAAGATGGTGCGATTGCATATCGTAATATCATGAACAATCCAAAAGGAGCAGAATCTGTTCCAGATTTAGTAGCGTATCGTATTGCGATGAACTTCGCATCTCAAGCGCAAAACCCATTCTTAATGACATTAGATGGTATTAAGAAGATTAACTTACACACGGATGGTTTAGGCCAATCAATCCTACTTAAAGGGTATGGTAGTGAAGGTCACGACTCAGGTCACTTAAACTATGCGGATATCGGTAAGAGAATCGGTGGCGTTGAAGATTTCAAGAAATTATTAGCAAGAGCAAAAGAATATGGAGCTAAAATCGGTATTCACGTCAATGCTTCTGAAACATATCCTGAATCTAAATACTTCAGCGAAGCGATTTTACGTAGAAACTCTGACGGAACATATATGTACGGTTGGAACTGGTTAGACCAAGGTATCAACATCGATGCAGAATATGACTTAGCTCATGGACGTTTGGATCGTTGGAAAGAGTTAAGAGAAAAACTAGGTGCTGACTTAGACTTCATTTATGTGGACGTTTGGGGTAACGGACAATCAGGAGATAACACTGCTTGGCCAACTCACGTACTTGCTAAAGAATTAAACTCTCAAGGATGGCGTATGGCTATCGAGTGGGGCTTCGGTGCGGAATATGATTCAACATTCCAACACTGGGCAGCTGACTTAACTTACGGTGGATATTCACTGAAGGGTATTAACTCAAACATCACTCGATTCATTCGTAACCACCAAAAAGATTCATGGGTGGGTGACTATCCAAGCTACGGTGGTGCCGCTAACTATCCATTACTTGGTGGATATAACATGAAAGACTTCGAAGGATGGCAAGGTCGAAGCGACTACGAAGGATATATTCGTAACCTCTTCGAAAACAACATCATGACGAAGTTCTTCCAACACTACAAAGTTTCTAAATGGGTGAACGGTGACCCAGTTGCGATGAGCGACAACGGTCAAAACTACAAGTGGACTCCAGAGATGGAAGTACATTTAACAAATGACAATGGAGATGAAGTGAAGATTGTTCGTCAATCAAACGACCCTAACAGCCCAGATTATCGTAAACGTGTCACAACATTAAACGGTCGTGTCATCGAAAATGGTAGAAGCTACTTAGTACCATGGAACTGGGATGAAAATGGTAAAGCTTTAACAGGCGACAAAGAAAAGATGTACTTCTACACAACTGAAGGTGGAACAACTGAATGGACTCTTCCAGAAGATTGGACTGGAGATAAAGTATACCTTTATCGTTTAACAGACCAAGGTAAGAAAGATGTTGTAGAATTAACAGTTGGCGCAGACCGTAAGATTCAAATTACGGGAGAAGCGAACCAACCATATGTACTTTACAAAGCTCCTCAAGGCAAGAAGACAATGGTATGGAGTGAAGGTCTACACATCTATGACCAAGGTTTCAACAGCGGAACATTAGATCATTGGGAAAAAACTGGTGACAGCGCTCATGCTGAAATCGTGAAATCTCAAGGAGCTAACGAAATGTTACGTATTCAAGGAAACACTGAACGTGTGACATTGAAACAACGCTTAACAGATTTAAAACCAAATACAAGATATGCTGTTTATGTAGGCGTGGATAACCGAAGCGATGCACGTGCAGATATCACAATCCGTGTAGGCGACAAAGTAATTTCTAACTACACAAACAAATCAATTGCGAAGAACTATGTACAAGCACATGCGCATAACACACTTAAGAAGAACGCAACTGTGGATAATACAAGTTACTTCCAAAATATGTATGTATACTTCACAACAGGCGAAGATGTTTCTAATGTGACATTAGAACTTGGACGTGATGCAGATGCAGCAGCAACTTACTTCGATGAAATTCGTGTATTTGAAAACCAATCTGTAATGTATAACGAAAAACACGATACAGGAAATGGTAAATTCAAACAAGACTTTGAAGAAGTGCCTCAAGGTATCTTCCCATTCGTAGTCGGCGATGTTGAAGGTGTACAAGATAACCGTACTCACTTATCTGAAAAACACGAACCATATACTCAACGTGGATGGAATGGTAAGAAAGTCAACGATGTTATCGAAGGAAATTGGTCATTGAAGACGAACGGTTTAACAGGAAATGACAAACTCGTTTACCAAACAATTCCACAAAACTTCCGCTTCGAAGAAGGTAAGACTTATAAAGTAACCTTCGATTATGAAGCAGGTTCACATGGAGCATACTCATTCGTAATCGGTAATGGCGAAAATACTCGTCGTAGTAAATTAACGAAATACGATTTAGAAAACACTTGGGAAAATTCATCAACTCCTAAGAAAGTAAGTTTCTATGTAACAGGTGAAAAGGGTGGAAATACTTGGATTGGTATTTATTCAAATGCGCGTGGTGCAGATACTAAAGGAGATTCAAACAATAACGAAATCAACTTCAAAGGTTATAAAGACTTCATGTTAGATAACCTTGAAATTGAAGAAATCAAGTTAACAGGTAAGATGCTCATCGATGAAGCATACGAAAAGAATACTCCAGTCGTAAATGGCAACTACAAACAAGATTCATTAAATGCTTATAAAGACGCTGTAGCAGCTTTATTAGAAGCAGCCGATAATATTAGTGTGGATGATGCTAAAGCTCTTATAGAACGCGTTAACGAGGCTAAAGAAAAACTTGCTGTGAAACGTAGCGCTCCAGATTGGGACGATATCCATGATCTTGATGCTCCTTATGAAGAAGCAGATAATGTATGGTATGCATTTGATGGCAATACAAATACTTTATGGCATACACCTTATGGAGTGAATAGCTTAGGGAAACCGTTAACAGTAGAGTTCAATAATCCGATGGAATCAACTCGCTTTGAATATGTTCCTCGTCCTTCAGGTCCAAACGGACGTGTGATGAGCGGTAGCCTTACAGTGATTGATGAAAAAGGACAAGAACATAACTTTAGCTTTACTGGATGGGAAAATAATGCGAAAACAAAAGTGATTAACTTCGATGCTCCAATCAAAGTGAAGAAAGCAATATTTACTGGTAACGAAACATACGGTGATCCTGGACATATTTCAGCAGCGGAATTACGCTTCGTCCTTCCAATTGAAGATGATAAACCATTAGATGAAGCTGCATACAATGCTGAAGTAGAACGTGTTCGTAAGATTGATCGTCAAGATGCGAAAGAATACTTGGCAGCTGTTGAAGCGTACAAGAATGGTCTTGCAGAACATAACATATTAACTCCAAACGGACTTGATAAATTGGTAGAAGGCTTGAAAGAAATTAAAGAAACTGAAGAGCCAGCTCCAAACCCAGAGCCAGCTCCAACTCCAGCTCCAGCTCCAACTCCAGCTCCAGCTCCAACTCCAGCTCCAACTCCAGCTCCAACACCAACTCCAGAACCAGTTCCAACTCCAGAGCCAGTTCCAACTCCAGAGCCTGAAGTACTAACAAGTAAGGGAGATCAAGAACCACCAGTAGTTGAAATTCCTGAATTTACAGGTGGTGTTAATGCGGCAGAAGCAGCTGTCAATGAAGTTCCAGAATACAAAGGTGGAGCGAATGCAGTAGAGGCCTTGGTTCATGAATTACCTGAATATAAAGGTGGCGCTAATGCAGTAGAAGCAGCTGTCAATGAAGTTCCAGAATACAAAGGTGGAGTCAATGCAGTAGAAGCTTTGGTAAACGAAAAGCCAGCCTACACAGGACTATTGGCTACAGCAGGTGATCAAGCAGCACCAACTATTGAAAAACCTGAGTATCGGATTAGTCAATTGGGTCAAGGAAAACTTGCAGAATCTAAAACTTCAGTTTCAACAGAAGATCAGAAGAGATTGCCAGAAACAGGAGAAAGCCAATCTGATACAGCTATCTTCCTAGCAGGCATCAGTCTTGCCTTATCTGCTGCTGTCCTTGCAACAAAACGTAAAGAAAATTAAAGAAGACTCGATTTTAGAGTTTATCGGAACTAGAATTCAGACAGAAATAACTTAGTTGGAGAGAACCTCTAGGTTCTCTCCATTTTCAAATGGAAAATGAGACCGCTTACTGTAATAAGTGGGAGAAAGGAATAGGAGAAAGATGGATAGACATTTTTTTGAAAGACGTTGTCACTATAGTATTCGAAAATTTGCAATTGGTGCAGCCTCTGTATTGATAGGTGCTAGTATCTTTGGTGCAAATGTAGTGCAAGCTGCAGAGACAGTTGGAACACCTGAGAAAGAAGGAACAATTACACAAGCTCAGCCACTAGATAAGTTGCCGGACGATTTAGCAGCTGTTTTAAAGAAAGCTGAATCAGAAGCGACGGCAGATGCAGGTCATGAAGAAAATCATGAAAATACTGCAGGAACAAGTCCTGCAGCAAGTGAAGAAACAAGCCCAGCAACAACTCCAACAGCTCCCAAACCAGCTGAGACTCTGAAGCCGGTTGAAACACCAAAAGCAGATTCTAAACCTGTAGAACCAGCTACACCTACAATCAAACCGGTTGAAAATCAAATTGAAGATAGAGAAGATCGTAACCACTTAGAAGGTGTCACTGTCCAAGCAAACGACTCAGAAACTGGAACTCCTTTTACTGCTGACAAGGCAGTAGATGGGGATCCTGATACTCGTTGGGCAACAAATCCAAATATTAACAAACCAACTTTCGAATTAACTCTTCCAAAAACTACACTTATTAGGCATGTAGAGATTGATTGGGATCGCCGTGTCCGCAAGGGACAAAATGATCCAAATATCAAATCTTGGAGTCTCTACTATGCAGGTCAAGATGATGTAAATGCTAGTGGAGAAAAACAATGGAAACTAGCTCATACCAAGACTGGAGAACCTGTTTTAGATGAAAAAGTTGACTTAGCCAATAGTATTCAAGCTAAATATCTCAAGTTAGAAATCAATGACTATCAAGCGGGCACAATGGGCTGGAGAAACGCTGGGATTCAAGAAATTCGGGCTTATTCAAATATCCCTGATACAAGTAAGGTAACGGATATCCGTCAGGTTACAGAATTGACTATAGCTAAAGACGGACAGTCTCTTGTCTTGCCAACTTTACCAGGAAAAGTCAGTCTTATAGGTAGCAACAAACAAGGTGTGATTGACCTTCAAAATCACATTTATAAGCCTCTGACTGATCAACGCGTTAAGGTTATGGTAGAGCAAATTAAAGATTCACATACCTTTACTAAAGAATTTGAAGTAGTCATCAAAGGACTACATCAGGATGAAGGTGTGGGTATCAAACCAAAAGTAGCACCAGCTGTTCAACAATGGTATGGAAAAGAAGGTCAATCTTCTATCACTTCAGATACAGTTCTTGCGACAGGAGGTTCAGGCTTTGAACAAGCAGCAACCTTCTACCAGTCAGACCTTGCAAGCCGTGGATTGGAACTTGCGACAGGTGACAAGCAGGCTCAAAAACGAATTGAATTTAAAAAAGTTGAAAATAAGGGTTATGGTAAGGAAGGTTATGGAATCACTATCCAAGATGGTGTCATTACCATAGAAGCTGCAACAAATACAGGAGCCTTTTACGCCACTCGTACTCTTCTTCAAATGGGGGAAAGCAATCTCCAAAATGGAGAAATTCGTGATTTCCCAAGCTTCAGTCACCGTGGCTTTATGCTAGATACAGGTCGTAAATTTATCCCTTATGACACCCTTGTAGACATCATGCTCAACATGGCTTACTACAAGATGAACGATTTGCAGTTGCACCTCAACGATAACTATATCTTCCTAAAGGAACACTTGGCAGGTAAGAACCTAACACAAGAAGAAGAGCTTAAGTATGTTCTAGAACATGCTAAGACAGGTTTCCGTGTAGAGACAGATATTGTCGGTAAGAATGGTCAAAAATTAACATCAGACGAGCACTATACTAAAGAAGAGATGCAAAATCTGATTAAACTTGCTAAGGCCTTGCATATCAATCTAGTACCTGAAATTGACACACCAGGTCATGCTCTGTCATTTGTCAAAGTTCGTCCTGACCTCATGTATCAAGGTAGTCTGAGCGATTACAGAGGTAAACATAACGTAGAGCGCGTAGCCATGCTCGATCTAGATAATAAATACGATGAAACGCTGGCTTTTGTCAAATCAGTTTATGACAAGCTCCTAGATGGACCAGATGCACCACTTCATGGGGTATCTACTGTTCATATCGGAACGGATGAATACTACGGAAGTAGAGAAAGCTATCGTCGTTATGTAAATGACCTTATTAAATACATTAAAGGGAAAGGCTATACACCTCGTATTTGGGGATCGCTCAGTGCGAAACGAGGTAAAACAGCGGTTGATTGGAAAGATGTAGAAGTTGATATCTGGAGTATTGGCTGGCAGCAACCAAAAGAAGCTATTGCTCAGGGAGCTAAGATTATCAACATAACAGATATTCCAACCTATAGTGTACCAAATGGTGATAATCGTCAAACAGCTTATGGTGACTATGCTAACTATGAAACACAATATAATAGGTGGACACCAAACGATTTCAGAACAGGTCATGGTCCACTTCTAGAAGCATCAAATCCAAATGTAATTGGTGGTGGCCACGCAGTTTGGAATGACAATATTGATCTTCATGAGACAGGTTTGACATCTTACGATATCTTTAAACGCTTCTTCAAGAGCATGCAAACTACTGCAGAACGCACTTGGGGATCTGACCGTGCGGCAGCGACATTTGCAGAACGTATCCTACCAGCGAGCCCTTATGCGCCACAGTCAAATCCTGACAGAGCGATTGATCAAAGTGATTTGTTTACTATCAATCCTGAAACAGTGAAAAACTATGCAAGTAAGAAAGTAAAAGCATCTGATCAAGGCTTAGCATTTGACAAAGACAGTAGTATCGAAGGATTAGCTGGTGATGTCGGTCCAAGTCATGTCTTGAAGTTTGATGTAACTGTCACTGGAGACGGTGAACAAACCTTCTCAACAAGTGGAGACAACCGTATCTATCTAGCTGATAAAGACGGCTATCTTGCTTATCAATTTGAACAGTTCCATATCCAGTTCAAGAAAAAACTTGAAAAGAATAAACGTTATCAAATCTCTATCGTGACCAAACCACAATCAACGGAATTCTATGTGGATGGTGAGAAGATTGAACGTATCGCAAATCCAGCTCACCCTCGCTTTGCTAACAATAGCTTGGTTCTACCGCTTGAAAGCATCGGTGGTTTCAAAGGGATTTTACATAGTGCAGAGTTGTCAGATAAACCATTTGTAAATCCTCGTTTGATTCCAACAGATCATTTCACAGTTTCTGCAACTAGTCAAGAAACACCAGGAACAGCGACTGAAGGAGTTGTTGAAAAAGCCTTTGACAATGATCCGAATACATTCTGGCATACTAAATGGACTGGTGACACTGCTCCGTACACTCTTTCTATGACCTTGAAAGAAGCAGAAAAAGTCAATGGTTTGACTTATCTCCCACGTCCAGGTGGTGGAAATGGAGTCGTTACTCGCTACGAAATCTACGCACAAAAAGATGGCCAAATGGTCAAGGTTTCAGAAGGAAGCTGGGACAACAACGCTCAAGAAAAAACAGTTAACTTTGCAGCGGTTCATACCAACAAGATTGAGTTGAAAGTTCTAGCAGGTGTTGGGGGCTTTGCAAGTGCGGCTGAAGTTCATCTATTGAAACCTATCAAAGAGGGACAAGAGACACCAGAACCAGAACAACCATCTACACCTGAAACTCCAAAAGTAGAACAAACAGGTGATGGAACAGTTGAACTGGCGGATCAATTCACAGCAAGCAAACCAGCTAGCGAAGATAGTATTGCAACTGCCAGCAAGAGCGCAGATTATCTCAAGAAAGAGTACAAGGTTTTCCCAACTCCACAAAAAGTGACTTATGGAGAAGGAGTAACAGCTCTTCGTAAGCAAGTCAATCTGGTAATGGGAGATCAACTCGATATTTATACTCGTAATCGCTTGAAGAGTGTCTTGCAGGACAATCAAGTATCCTACACTACTAGTCAATCAGCAGTTGCTGGCGCAACTAATATCTATCTTGGAGTGCATGGACGAGGCTCACAAGCAGAACAAAACTTATCTAACGTTTCAGCAGGTCTCTTTGACAAAATTGATGCTTATGCTCTGACCATCAAGGACAACTCAATTTCCATCGTCGGAAAAGACACAGATGCGGTCTTCTATGGTTTGACAACCTTGAAACACATGCTCAAGGAAAGTCAAGTTCCAGTTCTTCGCAATGTGACAGTGGAAGATTACGCTGAAATCAAGAATCGTGGTTTCATCGAAGGTTACTATGGAAATCCATGGTCTAATGCAGATCGTGCTGAACTCATGCGTTTTGGTGGCGATTTGAAATTGACCCAATACTTCTTCGCACCAAAAGATGATCCATACCACAACAAGAAATGGCGTGAACTTTACCCAGAAGAAAAACTAGCTGAAATTCGTGAACTTGCTCGCGTCGGAAATCAAAGTAAAACTCGCTATGTTTGGACCATTCATCCATTCATGAACAACCGTATCCGATTTGGTAATGAAGCGCATTACCAAGAAGACTTGGCAACCATCAAGGCTAAATTTACCCAGTTGATGAAAGTGGGTGTCCGTGAATTTGGTATTCTAGCCGATGATGCACCAAGCCCAGTTGGAGGCTACAATAGCTACAACCGCTTGATGCAGGATATGACCAACTGGTTGACAGAAATGCAAGGAACTTATAGCGGTCTTCGCAAAGAAATGATCTTTGTTCCAGGTCAGTATTGGGGTAATGGGCGTGAAGCAGAGTTGAAATCTCTAAATGAAAATCTCCCAAGTTCAACATCTATGACCTTGACGGGTGGTAAGATTTGGGGTGAAGTTTCTGAAGGTTTCTTATCAACTCTCAAGAACAATCTAACTGCAGGTGGTAAAACTTATCGTCCAGTATCACTTTGGGTGAACTGGCCAGTTACAGATAACTCTAAACAACACTTGATTCTAGGTGGTGGTGAGAAATTCCTTCATCCGAATGTAGATCCAAGCTTGCTATCCGGTATCATGTTGAACCCAATGCAACAGTCTGAACCATCTAAGATTGCCCTCTTCGCTGGAGCTCAGTATACATGGAAACAGTGGAAATCAGAAGAAGAAGCTAAGAAACTCAATGACATTGCCTTCAACTTTGTTGAAAATGGTCATTTTGAAGATAGCAAGGTGTCAGCAGCCTTCCGCGAACTCGGTAAGCATATGATCAACCAAAACATGGATGGTCGTGTCGTTAAACTAGAAGAATCAGTTGAATTGGCTCCAAAATTAACAGACTTCATGACTAAGCTCAAAGCGGGTCAGGATGTAACTGCAGAACGTGCAACCTTGCGTGCAGAATTTGCCAAGATTAAAGAAGCGGCTGAACTTTATAAAGCATCAGGTGATAAAAAAATGGTTGCACAGATCCACTATTGGTTGGATAATGCAATCGACCAAATGAATGCCCTTGATGCCTTCTTAACAGGAACAGAGGCTATGGCTACAAATGATGCAGCCAAACTTTGGGATAGCTACTATAAAGGTTTGAAATTGTACGAACAGTCTCAAACTCATACCTTCCATTATGTAGACCATCTTGAAAAGGCTGAATTGGGTGTTCAACATATCCGTCCATTTATCCTATCCTTGAAAGAAGTTCTAGCGTCTGAAGTTCAAAAAGTCTTGCATCCAGATCAAATCATCAGCACCTTTATTACCAATCGAACAGGTGTAGAAGGTGGTTTGGCAGAAGTAACGGATGGTGACTTGGCAACTCATGCTTTGATTAAATCACCAAATAGTATCAAGACAGGTGATTATATCGGTATGAAATTTAACAAACCGGTAGATATCCAAACCTTGACCTTTGCTATGGGAACTCAGGCAAATCCACGTGATACCTTTAGTAAGGCTGAAGTGCAGTATCAAGATGAAAAAGATAATTGGGTAAGTTTGAAAGAACCAACTTATGTTGGTAATGAGTCACTTGTTCAGTTTGAAAATCTTAACATCAAAGCTAAAGCAGTACGTATGATTGCTACAGAAGATCGTGATGACACCTGGTTTGCAGTTCGCGAGATTGCAGTAAATCGTCCAGTAGAGAACGCTCGTAAACAACAAACTGCTACAATTAGCCTCAGCTCAAATCTAGTTTATAAATTGAGAACATCAGCAAGTCAAATTACTGATGGTAAAGATAATACAGAAGCTATGATGGCAAATGCTGACGGTAGCAATACGACTCCAGTAGATGCCTGGGCACAGCTTGACCTCGGTGAAATCAAGTCAGTGACTAAAGTTCGTCTTCGCCAAGGAAATGATGATAAACTTGGCACAGGTGTACTTGAGTACTCTACAGATGGAATTGCATGGCAAGAATTAGATCGTTTGGCAGGAGAACAAACTAAGGAAGTGTCTAGAGCTATCAATGCTCGATACATCCGAGTACGCAATACTAAGGCAAGTGACCTTTGGTGGCGTATTCAGGACTTCTCTGTTGAGACACGTTCTGGAAATAGCGACTTAACAGATACCAACGTGGATGCCTTAAAGGAAACACCAGTAGTGGATAGCTTGGGCAGTTACGAGCTTCAGATTCCAGCTGGAACTAAACTTCCTGCAAATAGCTATCTAGGAATGAAACTTGACCGTATCCATCAAGTTAAAAGCATCCAGCTCCAAGGTCAAACAAATCCAGCACTCAGTCTAGAGTATTCTGCAAATGCTCAAGAATGGACACCAGCTAGCCAGTTGACAGACAGAACTGTCGCAACCCACTTGGTACGTTATGTTCGTCTTGTTAATAAGACAGATCAAGAGCAGGCTATTCCATCTACTTCTCTTCTAGTAACTACCAAAGAAGTGCAACCAATCAAACTAGAATCTACAACTATGGGCATTCATCCAACATACGGAAGTAATGATGTTCGTAAGATTAATAACCTAGATCAATTGTTTGACGGTGTCTACAACAACTTCGTTGAGTTTTCAGACTATGCCCATAAAGATGGTCATGTAACCTTGAAACTTGGTAGCGAACGCACTATCAAGAAGATCAGAGCCTACATCCAAGACGGAACTCAAAACTATCTTCGTGATGGTAAAATCCAAGTCAGCCAAGACGGTAAAACTTGGACAGATGTTGTGACAGTGGGAGATGGTGTAGCCAATAGTACACACGATGATTCATTGACAGATGGTTGGACACATGATTCTAAGATGCCAGGAAATCGTTACATCGAGGGTGAATTGACGACACCAGTCAAAGCCAACTATCTTCGTGTCCTCTATACAGCTGACTATGATGCTCGTTTTGTAGGATTTACAGAATTGGTGATCAATGATGGCGAATTTGTCAAACCAATCAATGATCCAACTGTAGAAGGAAACGGTGGCGAAAGCCGAGGCAACTTCTATACTAATCTCGTAGACGGAAAAGTCTTGACTAGCTACAAGGCGGAACAAGATAAGGGTGAAATGGTTTACCACTTGTCAGAACCAACCAATGCCAACCATCTTCGTCTCGTTTCAAGCCTTCCTGAAGGAGCGAAAGCACGAGTTCAAGCGAGAACACTTAAGGATGGACAAGAAAGTTGGACAGATCTTGGTGCTATTACATCTAGTCTCCAAACCTTTGCTATCCGAAATGGTGGTTCTCTTCTAGATGTTAAACTGGTCTGGGAAGGTGGCAAGGCTGAGTTTTATGAATTAGCGAGCTTCTATCAAGAATTGACAGAAGAACCTGTTCAATCAAGCAAGGGTGAAGAACCAGCACCAGTGCTTGAGGTACCTGAATTTACAGGTGGTGTAAATGCAGTTGAAGCTTTGGTACATGAGCTACCAGCCTACACAGGTCCATTATCAACCGTAGGTGACCAAGCTGCACCGACAGTAGAGAAACCAGAGTTTCAGGGTGGAGTCAACTCCGTTATGGCCTTGAAACACGAACTACCAGCCTACACAGGTCCATTATCAACCGTAGGCGACCAAGCCGCTCCAACAGTAGAGAAACCAGAGTTCAAGGGTGGAGTCAACTCCGTTATGGCCTTGAAACACGAACTACCAGAGTACACAGGTCCATTATCAACCGTAGGTGACCAACCAGCTCCGACAGTAGAGAAACCAGAGTTCAAGGGTGGAGTTAACTCAGTTATGGCCTTGAAACATGAGCTACCAGCCTACACAGGTCCATTATCAACCGTAGGTGACCAACCAGCTCCGACAGTAGAAAAACCAGAATTTAAGCTAAGTTCGTTAGAAAAATCTCAGACTCCAGAAGCACCAGTTCAAGTTGCTAAGGAAGACAAGAGATTGCCAGAGACTGGTGAAAAACAGTCAGAAACAGCTATTTTCTTGGCAAGCGTTGGACTAGCCTTATCTGCTATCTTTGTAGCAAAAAGTAAAAAAGATTAGTTGTGTATGACAATTAAACTCTCTCTTAATAGTATTCTAAATCAGTGGAGTGTATAGAACAAAAAACCTGAGAAGTACAATTGACCTTCTCAGGTTTTTATTATCTAATTATTGATTGAGCAAAGAACAGATTGAAAAACCACCCAAAAATTGGGTGGTTAGTAATTTATTGTTGCGCTGGTTGAGGATTTTGGTTAGGCTGCCCTTGATTGGTACTTGGTTGTTGTGTCGCCGTATTCTCATTGGTTCCAGCATTGGGAGTAACTGTATTTGAATTTGGATTTGTGTTTGGTGTCGTTACACTTGACTGAGAGGTTGAAGTCTCTGGAGTCTGGTTCGCAGGAGCAGGTGTAGAACTTTGTTGAGTAGCAGGAGCAGTCCATGTAGGACGAGCTCCATTCTTAAAGACATATTCTCCACTCCTATATAAGCCCTCAGGCATAGTCCAATCTCCTGGGTGGTCATCTTCTGATAGGTAAGTCATCATTGAACGATAGACTGAAGAAGCAACTGTGAACCCACTGCCGATGACTGGAGTAAGACGATTTGAGTAACCTGTCCATACGGCCATAGAATATTTGCGAGTATACCCAGCAAACATTTCATCTGGAGCAACAAGTTGACTGGTCTTAATATGATTTTCGATTTCTTCATCTGAATAGTTAGAGGTACCTGTCTTACCAGCTTGAGGGAGCCATGAAATATAGGCATTAAAACCAATTCCAGAGGTCAAGACTGTTTTCATCATTTCTGTCATCATGTAAGCAGTGGTCTCTTTCATAGCTCGGGTACCAGGGTCAGAAAATTCTTTTTGGCTACCATCACTAAAGACAACTTTATTAATGTACATCGGTTTGTGATAGATACCACCATTGGCAAATGCAGCATAAGCAACAGCCATTTTTTCGCTACTTGCGCCGTATTGCTTATTAGATTCAGTTGTGTTACTTGATATGGCGTTAGAATAATGCATATCTGGATAGTCAATTCCTAAACCATTTAAGAAGGTTTTTGCACGATTTAATCCAACTTTGTTGAGTGTTTCTACAGCAGGAACATTGCGAGATTGCTGTAGTGCATATTGCAGAGTAATATTACCAAAATATGCTCGATCCCAGTTGTAGACAGGTGTGCTTGTTCCCGGATAGTTATAAGGAATATCATTAACCATAGTTGCAGTAGAATCATAAACACCGTATTCTATGGCAGGTGCATAATCGGTGATTGGTTTCATTGTTGAACCCCAGTCACGATTGGTTTCCACAGCTTGGTTGGTCCCAAATGAAACGTTACTTGCTTGGTGACGAGCTCCAAGTTGGGCGATGACTTTACCATTGGAAACATCTACGACC
Source organism: Streptococcus mitis (assembly GCA_965245755.1). Taxonomy (GTDB): domain Bacteria; phylum Bacillota; class Bacilli; order Lactobacillales; family Streptococcaceae; genus Streptococcus; species Streptococcus mitis_DY. Next base: position 159,423 of record CBDFAU010000001.1, read on the forward strand.
GTAGATGCGACTTGCAAATCATCGTCAGGGTAAGAGACGTATTGCTCGGAGTTGTAGATATCCCACAGACGTTTTTGAGCCTCTTGGTCTACATTTGTGTAAACATCCATCCCAGTAGTTAGAAGGTTATAGCCAGTTTCTCGTTCTACTTGGTCGATTACTTCTTTAAGGTAGTTGTCCATGTATGCAGGATAACTGTTACCGGATTTCAGGCTTTGTAGACCATCGGTAACAGGGGTATTAATAGCTTTTTCATACTCTTCTGCACTGATGTATTTCTGCCCTTTCATTTCCGAAAGTACCAAGTTCCGACGCTCTAGAGCAGCTTCTGGATGAGAATAAGGATCATATTGATTTGGTGCTTGAGGCATTCCAGCCAAGAGTGCTAACTGTGGCAAGCTTAAGTCCTTCAAGTCTTTTCCATAGTAATTTTGGGCTGCGGTTTGCATTCCATAGTTACCGTTGGACATGTAGACTTTATTGATGTAATAGGTCAGGATTTCTTGCTTGGTTGCTTTTTGCTCTAGTTGAACGGCTAGCCAAGCTTCTTGAGCTTTACGTGACAAGGTTTGATCAGCAGTTGAAGTAGAAAAATAAGTCAATTTAATTAATTGTTGTGTCAAGGTTGAGGCACCTTGTAGACCTCCTCCTTGTAGATTTCTCAATGCTGCTCCCATGATACGAATAGTATCAACACCTCTATGATCAAAAAAACGGTGGTCTTCGATAGACACAATTGCCTTGACTAAGTCAGTAGGAATTTCATTTGCTTGAGCATTTACGCGACGTTCAGTTCCAAGGTCAGCAATCAGTTCGTTTTTGTTGTCATAAATCTTGCTAGAGGTTGTCGCAACTAATTTACTTTCAGATAAGGCTGGAGCCTTGCTAACAAAGTAGAGGAAGACACCTCCACCTAATAGAAATAATGCGATAAATAAGGTAAGAAATGTAATTCCAATATACTTTAAGAATCGCAGAATAGTTTGTTTATTCATCTTGTTTTACCACCTAGTAAATGTTCTTTGATAATATCGAGATAGGGAATTTGAGGGAAAGCTCCTTGCTTTACTAAATATCCGTATTCTTTGATATATCCAAGTGGCATTGATTTTTGACCCTTATCTTGATGATAGAAGCGAATTAAATCAAATGCCGGCAACAAATAAGTTTCTTGTTGAGAAGAAAAATGAAGCAGAACGAAGCAAATGCCCTTTTGTTCCAGAACTTGTTCCATATGTTGGATTTGGTGAAGATGGAAGTTCTTTAGTGGAATAGCATTCTTTTGTCGCGTTTCCTTAGCTTCAAAGTCAATGTAATGTCCTCTATACACGCCAGAGTAATCTGTTGTGGAAGCTTGTCTAAAATAGGCTTCTACAATTTTGGCTCGACTACGTTGAGGATAGTCTACTCGGACAATCTGAACAGGTGTAGGCTTTTTATGGATAACTGCCATGCCATGCGTCAGATAGTAGTCGTTGGTAGCGTTGATCATCTTTTCAAAAGTCATTCCTCGATTTGCGAAATTTTTTGGTTGAGAAATGGATGTTTGGCTTTTTTTTGATGAAATTTTATGAGGATAGTTGACCATATTTCTCCTTATTGGTACAATAACATCACTCTATTATACCATAAAAATAGAAAGAAAGGTGTAAAAATGACTACAGCTTTAATTATGGGCTATTCTAATTTTGACTTGGGTTTGTTTAATGAAAAAGATATCAGGTTGAAAGTGATCACGAAAGCCATTCGTCGTGATTTAGAAAGTTTAGCAGAAGACGGGATTAAATGGCTGGTCTTTACAGGAAACTTGGGATTTGAATCCTGGGTTCTGGATGTTGCAAATGAAATGAAAGAAGAATATGATTTCAGCCTAGCGACGATTTTTGATTTTGAAACGCATGGGGAAAATTGGAATGAAGCCAATCAGCTTAAACTTAGCCAATTTAAGCAGGTAGATTTTGTTAAATATGCCTATCCCAAATATGAACATGTGGGGCAACTGCGTGATTACCAACGATTTCTACTGGAAAATACTGACTTAGCTTATTTTTTCTATGACTCAGAAAATGAGACCAAATTAAAATTTATAGATACCTTGATGAAAAATCAGGAAGGTTATCGCATAAAAAGGCTAACGTTTGAAGACTTAAATGAGCTGGCAGAAAATTTTTCTGAAAAGTAAGCCTTTGACCTTGATTTTTGTTTGCCTTTTTTTATATAATAATACTATTAGAAACCGAGAATGGAGAGAGAGATGGCAAGTATTATTTTTTCAGCAAAAGATATTTTTGAGCAAGAGTTTGGACGTGAAGTCCGTGGATATAGTAAGGTTGAAGTTGATGAATTTTTGGACGATGTCATCAAGGACTACGAAACTTATGCTGCCTTAGTCAAGTCTCTCCGTCAAGAAATTGCAGAGTTGAAGGAAGAATTGTCTCGCAAACCTGAATCTGCACCGGTTCAAGCAGAACCACTTGAAATGACGGCTACAACTTCTATGACGAATTTTGATATTTTGAAACGACTAAATCGTCTTGAGAAAGAAGTATTTGGTAAACAAATTTTGGATAACTCTGATTTATAAGAGCTTATTTGAAAAGTGCAATTTTTGGATAATCGCGTGAGGAGAATTTCTTTTCATGAGGAAAGTCCATGCTAGCACAGGCTGTGATGCCTGTAGTGTTTGTGCTAGGCGAAACCATAAGCCTAGGGACGAGAAATCGTTACGGCAGTTGAAATGGCTAAGTCCTCGGATAGGCCAGAGTAGGCTTGAAAGTGCCACAGTGACGGAGTCTCTCTGGAAACAGAGAGAGTGGAACGCGGTAAACCCCTCAAGCTAGCAACCCAAATTTTGGTCGGGGCATGGAGTACACGGAAACGAACGTAGTACTCTGACTGCTATCAGCTGTAAGTTGTTAGTGGTAGACAGATGATTATCGAAGGAAGTGGTCCTAGTCACTTCTGGAACAAAACATGGCTTATAGAAAATTGCATATAGGTTGGGGCTGAGAAAACTTTCTCAACCTCATTTTTTAAAGTGGACATATAGAAAGGTCTTATAAGACTGAAAATGAAAAAAGAATTTAATTTAATCGCTACTGCTGCAGCGGGTCTTGAGGCTGTTGTGGGACGTGAAGTGCGAGAGTTGGGATACGATTGTCAAGTTGAAAACGGACGTGTTCGTTTTCAAGGAGATGCGAAAGCCATCATCGAAACCAACCTCTGGCTTCGAGCGGCAGACCGTATCAAGATTATCGTAGGAACGTTCCCAGCTAAGACTTTTGAGGAGCTCTTTCAAGGAGTTTTCGCTCTAGATTGGGAAAATTATTTACCACTTGGGGCTCGATTCCCGATTTCAAAAGCCAAATGTGTGAAATCTAAGCTACACAATGAACCCAGTGTTCAGGCTATTTCAAAGAAGGCCGTTGTTAAAAAGTTGCAAAAACACTACGCCCGCCCAGAAGGTGTTCCTCTGATGGAGAATGGCCCAGAGTTTAAGATTGAGGTTTCTATTCTGAAAGATATAGCAACTGTCATGATTGATACGACAGGCTCCAGTCTCTTTAAACGTGGCTATCGTACCGAAAAGGGTGGGGCTCCTATCAAGGAAAATATGGCGGCAGCCATTTTGCAACTCTCTAACTGGTATCCAGACAAGCCCTTGATTGATCCGACCTGTGGTTCAGGAACTTTCTGTATCGAGGCAGTTATGATTGCTAGAAAGATGGCGCCTGGTCTTCGTCGCTCCTTTGCCTTTGAGGAATGGAACTGGATTAGCGATCGCTTGATCCAAGAAGTGCGCACAGAGGCGGCTAAGAAAGTGGATCGTGAGCTGGAACTGGATATCATGGGATGTGATATCGATGCACGTATGGTGGAAATTGCTAAGGCCAATGCTCAGGCAGCAGGGGTTGCAGGAGATATTACCTTTAAGCAGATGCGCGTGCAGGATTTGCGTTCCGATAAAATCAATGGAGTGATTATCTCTAACCCACCTTATGGGGAACGCTTGTCAGATGATGCAGGAGTTACCAAACTCTATGCTGAGATGGGGCAAGTATTTGCACCGCTGAAAACGTGGAGCAAATTTATCCTAACTAGTGATGAAGCCTTTGAGACCAAGTACGGCAGTCAGGCGGACAAGAAACGCAAGTTGTACAATGGAACTTTAAAAGTTGATTTGTATCAATATTTCGGTCAGCGTGTTAAGCGTCAGGAAGTAAAGTAGGAAGGAAAACCCATGAGTAAGAAAAGACATGATCGTCATATAACAGAACATCAAGAAGCGCAATTTGATTTTGATGATGCCAAAGAGCTAACGGTTGGAGAAGCCATGCTAAAAAATGAAGAGGTGGAAGCAGGTGTATTGCCTGGAGATTCTATCTTGGACAAGTATGTGAAACAACATAAAGATGAAATTGAGGCAGATAAGTTTGAAACGCGTCAGTTTAGCAAGGATGATTTAGTTGAAAAAGAAGAGGTAGAAGAGATAGAGGAGACTCAGACTCTAGATAATTTACTTCAAGAGCTTCGTGAGGGAACAGGAGTAGATTCTCCAGCTCCAGAAGATGAGTTGAGTCAGTTTGATGATTTAGAATTAACACGAGTTTCAGAAGCACCTCTTGTAGAAGAATTTGAGACTGAAGATATTCCAACACTTTATCGAGTGACAGATAGTGAAGATGGAAATAGTAAGAAGAAATGGGTACTTTACGGTATTCTAGCAGCCTTAGTGGTTCTTATCCTTGGAACTGGTTATTATGTTTATCGTCAAGTGGCTCGTTCGACCAAGGAAATCCAAACTTCTCAATCAACTACAAACACGCAGTCAGATGTGGAAGAATTCAATAATTTATATGATGCCTTCTATACAGATAGCAACAAAACGGCTTTGAAGAATAGCCAGTTTGATAAACTGAGTCAACTTAAAACCTTGCTTGATAAGCTAGAAGGTAGTCGTGAATATACGCTTGCAAAATCTAAGTATGATAGTCTAGCAACTCAAATCAAGGCCATTCAAGATGTCAATGCTCAATTTGATAAGCCAGCTATTGTAGATGGAGTTTTGGACACTAACGCTAAAGCTAAATCAGATGCTAAATTTACAGATATTAAAACTGGAAATACGGAGATTGATAAAGTGCTAGATAAGGCTATCAGTCTAGGTAAGAGTCAACAAACAAGTGCTTCAAGTTCTAGCTCAAGCTCAAGTCAAGAAAGTTCAAGTTCATCAACAGAGAGCACTACAGACAACACAAGTCCATCTTCAAGCGCCTCAACAAATAGTTCGGTTTCTGCACGTGATGATAGCCATGGTGGTTTATCAAGTTCTGGAGTTGACCTCCAGAGAGCTTCGAGTCGTGTGCCGTTCAATCAATCAGCTGTTGATGATAGCAATAATTCTGCCTGGGATTTCGCGGATGGTGTCTTGGAAAAAATCCTAGCAACTTCACGCTCACGTGGTTATATCACTGGTAACCAATATATCCTTGAACGTGTTAATATCGTTAATGGCAATGGTTATTACAACCTCTACAAGCCAGATGGAACCTATCTCTTTACCCTTAACTGTAAGACAGGATACTTTGTTGGAAATGGTTCTGGACATGCGGATGCTTTGGACTACTAAGCAGTCGTTACAAAATTCTTTCTTTTCAAAAGTAAAAATGATAAAATAAAACAAATTAAACAAGAGGAGTGTCAAATGACAAAAGCTAACTTTGGTGTCGTAGGTATGGCCGTAATGGGTCGTAACCTTGCCCTTAATATTGAATCTCGTGGTTACACAGTTGCTATTTACAACCGTAGTAAAGAAAAAACTGAAGATGTAATTGCTTGCCATCCTGAAAAGAACTTTGTACCAAGCTATGACGTTGAAAGTTTTGTAAACTCAATCGAAAAACCTCGTCGTATCATGCTCATGGTTCAAGCTGGACCTGGTACAGATGCTACAATTCAAGCCCTTCTTCCACACCTTGACAAGGGTGATATCTTGATCGACGGAGGAAACACTTTCTACAAAGATACAATCCGTCGTAATGAAGAACTGGCAAACTCAGGTATCAACTTTATCGGTACTGGGGTTTCTGGTGGTGAAAAAGGTGCCCTTGAAGGTCCTTCTATCATGCCTGGTGGACAAAAAGAGGCCTACGAATTGGTTGCGGATGTTCTTGAAGAAATCTCAGCTAAAGCACCAGAAGATGGCAAACCATGTGTGACTTACATCGGTCCTGATGGAGCTGGTCACTATGTGAAAATGGTCCACAACGGTATCGAGTATGGTGACATGCAATTGATTGCAGAAAGCTATGACTTGATGCAACACTTGCTAGGCCTTTCTGCAGAAGATATGGCTGAAATCTTTACTGAGTGGAACAAGGGTGAATTGGACAGCTACTTGATCGAAATCACAGCTGATATCTTGAGTCGTAAAGACGATGAAGGTCAAGATGGACCAATCGTAGACTACATTCTTGATGCCGCAGGTAACAAGGGAACTGGTAAATGGACTAGCCAATCATCTCTTGACCTTGGTGTGCCATTGTCACTCATCACTGAGTCAGTATTTGCACGTTACATTTCAACTTACAAAGAAGAACGTGTACATGCTAGCAAGGTTCTTCCAAAACCAGCTGCCTTCAAATTTGAAGGAGACAAGGCTGAGTTGATTGAAAAAATCCGTCAAGCCCTTTACTTCTCAAAAATCATTTCATACGCACAAGGTTTTGCGCAATTGCGTGTAGCTTCTAAAGAAAACAACTGGAATTTGCCATTTGCAGATATCGCATCTATCTGGCGTGATGGCTGTATCATCCGTTCTCGTTTCTTGCAAAAGATTACAGATGCTTACAACCGTGATGCAGACCTTGCAAACCTTCTTTTGGATGAGTACTTCCTGGATGTTACTGCTAAGTATCAACAAGCAGTGCGTGATATCGTAGCTCTTGCTGTTCAAGCTGGTGTGCCAGTGCCAACTTTCTCAGCAGCTATTACTTACTTTGATAGCTACCGTTCAGCTGACCTTCCAGCTAACTTGATCCAAGCGCAACGTGACTACTTTGGTGCCCACACTTACCAACGTAAAGACAAAGAAGGAACATTCCACTACTCTTGGTATGACGAAAAATAAGTAGGTCTGCCATGGGGAAACGGATTTTATTACTTGAGAAAGAACGAAATCTAGCTCATTTTTTAAGTTTGGAACTCCAAAAAGAGCAATACCGAGTTGATCAGGTTGAGGAGGGGCAAAAAGCCCTCTCCATGGCTCTTCAGACAGACTATGACTTGATTTTATTGAATGCTCGTCTGGGGGATATGACAGCCCAGGATTTTGCAGACAAGCTGAGTCGGACTAAGCCAGCCTCAGTCATCATGGTCTTGGACCATCGCGAAGAATTGCAAGATCAGATTGAGACAATCCAACGCTTTGCCGTTTCTTACATCTATAAGCCAGTTATTATTGAGAATCTGGTAGCTCGTATTTCAGCGATTTTCCGAGGTCGGGACTTCATCGACCAACACTGTAGTCAGATGAAGGTTCCAACGTCTTATCGTAATCTGCGTATGGATGTAGAACATCATACTGTTTATCGTGGCGAGGAGATGATTGCTCTGACCCGTCGTGAGTATGACCTTTTGGCTACTCTTATGGGAAGCAAGAAAGTTCTGACTCGTGAGCAGTTGTTGGAAAGTGTCTGGAAGTATGAAAGTGCGACCGAAACCAATATCGTGGATGTCTATATCCGTTATCTACGTAGCAAGCTTGATGTAAAAGGTCAAAAAAGCTACATTAAAACCGTTCGTGGTGTTGGTTACACCATGCAAGAATAGAAAAGCAGTTGCAGTTTTGTAACTGCTTTTTTTGAGGGATTTTCTATATATTGACATGCGGTTTGGTCTTTGCTATAATCAGTCATGGAGGATACGTCTAATGAAAATAATAAAAAAATTGATGCAAATCGCATTAGCAGTCTTTTTCTTCGGTTTGCTAGCAACAAGTGCAGTATTGGCGGATGATGCTGATTCAGAAGGTTGGCAATTTGTCCAAGAAAATGGTAGAACCTACTACAAGAAGGGGGAACTCAAAGAAACCTACTGGCGAGTGATTGATGGTAAGTACTATTATTTTGATTCTTTATCTGGAGAGATGGTTGTCGGCTGGCAATATATACCTGCTCCACACGAAGGGGTTACGATTGGTTCTTCTCTAAGGCAAGATATTGCTTTTAGACCAGATTGGTTTTACTTTGGTCAAGATGGGGTTCTTCAAGAATTTGTTGGCAAGCAAGTTTTAGAAGCAAAAACTGCTACAAATACCAATAAACATCATGGGGAACAATATGATAGTCCAGCAGAGAAACGAGTCTATTATTTTGAAGATCAACGTAGTTATCACACCTTAAAAACTGGTTGGGTTTATGATGAGGGGCACTGGTATTATTTACTGAAGGATGGTGGCTTTGATTCTCGTATCAATAGATTGACTGTTGGGGAGCTAGCACGTGGTTGGACCAATGATAACTCAACTTGGTACTATCTAGATCCAACAACTGCTGCAATGCAAACTGGTTGGAAATACCTTGGCAATAAGTGGTACTACCTCCGTTCATCAGGAGCGATGGCAACTGGCTGGTATCAGGAAGGCTCAACTTGGTATTATTTAGACCAGCCAAATGGCGATATGAAAACTGGTTGGCAAAACCTTGGGAACAAATGGTACTATCTCCGTTCATCAGGAGCAATGGCAACTGGTTGGTATCAAGATGGTTCAACTTGGTACTACCTAAATGCAGGTAATGGCGATATGAAGACAGGCTGGTTCCAGGTCAATGGCAAATGGTACTATGCTTATAGCTCAGGTGCTTTGGCAGTGAATACGACCGTAGATGGCTATTCTGTCAATTATAATGGCGAATGGGTTCAATAATGAAAGAGGCGATTGTGAAGGAAACAATCGCTTTTTTTGTGAAAATATAATAAAATAGATAGGAGAGAATAAATACTTGTATGAAAAATGAGACGGCTTTTTCGTCTAGTAAAAGGAAAATATGACAAAAAAAGTTGGTGTCGGTCAGGCACATAGTAAGATTATTTTAATAGGGGAGCATGCAGTCGTTTACGGTTATCCTGCCATTTCCCTGCCTCTTTTGGAGGTGGAGGTGACTTGTAAGGTAGTTCCTGCAGCGAGTCCTTGGCGTCTCTATGAGGAGGATACCTTGTCCATGGCAGTTTATGCTTCGTTGGAGTATTTGGATATCAAAGAAGCCTGCATTCGCTGTGAGATTGACTCGGCTATCCCTGAAAAACGGGGAATGGGTTCGTCAGCTGCTATCAGCATAGCGGCTATTCGTGCGGTTTTTGACTACTATGAGGCAGAACTGCCTCATGATGTATTAGAAATCTTGGTCAATCGGGCTGAGATGATTGCTCATATGAATCCGAGTGGTTTGGATGCTAAGACATGTCTCAGTGACCAACCTATTCGTTTTATCAAGAACGTAGGATTTACAGAGCTTGAGATGGATTTATCTGCCTATTTGGTAATTGCTGATACTGGCGTTTATGGTCACACTCGTGAAGCTATCCAAGTGGTTCAAAGTAAGGGGAAGGATGCCCTACCGTTTTTGCATGCCTTAGGAGAATTGACCCAGCAAGCAGAAGAAGCGATTTCACGAAAAGATGCTGAAGGATTGGGACAAATCCTTATTAAAGCGCATTTACATCTAAAAGAAATTGGTGTCAGTAGCCCTGAGGCAGACCATCTGGTTGAAACAGCTCTTAACCATGGTGCTCTGGGTTCCAAGATGAGCGGTGGTGGGCTGGGAGGCTGTATCATAGCCTTAGCAGCCGATTTGACACAAGCTCAAGAACTAGCAGAAAGATTAGAAGAGAAAGGAGCTGTTCAGACATGGATAGAGAGCCTGTAACAGTACGTTCCTACGCAAATATTGCTATTATCAAATACTGGGGAAAGAAAAAAGAAAAGGAGATGGTGCCTGCTACTAGTAGTATCTCTCTGACTTTGGAGAATATGTATACGGAGACCACCTTGTCATCTCTACCGACGGATGCGACAGCTGATGCCTTTTATATCAATGGTCAGCTACAAAATGAGGCAGAGCATGCCAAAATGAGTAAGATTATTGACCGCTATCGTCCAGAAGGTGAAGGCTTTGTTCGTATTGATACTCAGAACAATATGCCTACCGCGGCGGGTCTGTCATCAAGTTCTAGTGGTTTGTCCGCCCTGGTCAAGGCTTGTAATGCTTATTTCAAGCTTGGATTGGATAGAAGTCAGTTAGCGCAGGAGGCTAAGTTTGCTTCAGGCTCTTCTTCTCGGAGTTTTTATGGACCGCTAGGAGCCTGGGACAAGGATAGTGGAGAAATTTACCCTGTAGAGACAGACTTGAAACTAGCTATGATTATGTTGGTGCTAGAAGATAAGAAAAAACCAATCTCTAGCCGTGACGGGATGAAACTTTGTGTGGAAACCTCGACGACCTTTGATGACTGGGTGAGTCAGTCTGAGAAGGATTATCAGGATATGCTGGTTTACCTCAAAGAAAATGATTTTGCCAAGGTTGGGGAATTAACGGAGGAAAATGCCTTGGCTATGCACGCTACGACCAAAACAGCATCACCAGCCTTTTCTTATCTGACGGACGCCTCTTATGAAGCCATGGACTTTGTTCGCCAGCTTCGTGAGCAAGGGGAAGCCTGCTACTTTACTATGGATGCTGGTCCCAATGTCAAAGTCCTCTGTCAAGAGAAAGACTTGGAGCATTTATCAGAAATCTTCAGTCAACGTTATCGCTTAATTGTGTCAAAAACAAAGGATTTGAGCCAAGATGATTGCTGTTAAAACTTGCGGAAAACTCTATTGGGCAGGCGAATATGCTATTCTAGAGCCAGGGCAGTTGGCCTTGATAAAGGCCATTCCCATCTATATGAGGGGAGAGATTACCTTTTCCGACAGCTACCGTATCTATTCAGATCTGTTTGATTTCGTAGTGGACTTGACACCAAATCCTGACTACAGCTTGATTCAAGAAACAATTGCTTTAGTGCAAGATTTCCTTGTTTATCGTGGGCAGACCTTGCGACCTTTTTCTTTGGAGATCCGAGGGAAAATGGAACGAGAAGGGAAAAAGTTTGGTTTAGGTTCTAGTGGCAGCGTCGTTGTCTTGGTTGTCAAGGCTTTACTGGCTTTATATGATATTTCGGTTGATCGAGAGCTCTTGTTCAAGCTAGCCAGTGCTGTCTTGCTCAAGCGAGGCGATAATGGCTCCATGGGAGACCTTGCCTGTATTGTGGCAGAGGAATTGGTTCTATACCAGTCATTTGACCGCCAGCAGGTAGCTGCTTGGCTAAAAGAAGAAAAGTTGGCGACAGTTTTAGAGCGTGATTGGGGCTTTTCAATCTCACACGTACAACCTGCATTAGAATGTGATTTCCTAGTGGGATGGACCAAGGAAGTGGCTGTATCGAGTCACATGGTTCAGCAAATCAAGCAAAATATCAATCAGAATTTTTTAAGTTCCTCAAAAGAAACGGTGGTTTCTTTGGTAGAAGCTTTGGAGCAGGGGGAATCAGAAAAAATTATCGAGCAAGTAGAAGTAGCCAGTAAGCTTTTAGAAAGCTTGAGCGCAGATATTTACACGCCTTCGCTTAGACAGTTGAAAGAAGCCAGTCAAGATTTGCAGGCTGTTGCTAAGAGTAGTGGCGCTGGTGGTGGTGATTGTGGTATTGCCTTGAGTTTTGATGAGCAATCAACTGAAACCCTAAAAAACCGTTGGGCCGATCTGGGGATTGAGCTCTTATACCAAGAAAGGATAGGACATGACGACAAATCGTAAGGATGAGCACATCCGCTATGCCCTTGAGCAGAAAAGTTCCTATAATAGCTTTGATGAGGTGGAGTTGATTCATTCTTCCTTGCCTCTTTACGACCTGGATGAAGTCGATTTGTCGACAGAGTTTGCTGGACGAAAGTGGGATTTTCCTTTCTATATCAATGCCATGACGGGTGGGAGTGAAAAAGGTAAAGAAATCAATCAAAAACTAGCTCAGGTGGCGGACGCCTGTGGGATTTTGTTTGTGACGGGATCTTATAGCGCAGCCCTCAAAGATTCAACAGATGACTCTTTTTCTGTCAAGTCTAGCCATCCAAATCTCCTTATTGGAACCAATATTGGATTGGACAAGCCTGTCGAGTTAGGACTTCAGACTGTAGAAGAGATGAATCCTGTTCTCTTGCAGGTGCATGTCAATGTCATGCAGGAGTTGCTCATGCCTGAGGGAGAAAGAAAGTTTCGAAGCTGGCAATCGCATCTAGCAGACTATAGCAAGCAAATCCCTGTTCCTATTGTCCTCAAGGAAGTGGGCTTTGGAATGGATGTGAAGACAATTGAGAGAGCTTATGAACTAGGGGTTCGAACTGTTGACCTATCAGGTCGTGGCGGTACCAGCTTTGCCTATATCGAAAACCGTCGCAGTGGTCAACGTGACTACCTCAATCAATGGGGCCAGTCTACCATGCAAGCTCTTCTCAATGCCCAAGACTGGAAAGACAAGGTCGAACTCTTGGTTAGTGGAGGGGTTCGGAATCCGCTGGATATGATTAAGTGTTTGGTCTTTGGAGCCAAGGCTGTAGGGCTGTCACGAACCGTTCTGGAATTGGTTGAAACCTATTCAGTTGAAGAAGTGATTGGCATTGTCCAAGGCTGGAAAGAAGATCTGCGCTTGATCATGTGTGCCCTTAATTGTGTCACCATAGCAGATTTGCAAAAAGTAGACTATCTTCTCTATGGAAAATTAAAAGAAGCAAAGGATCAGATGAAAAAGGCGTAACCACCGCCTTTTTTCCATCTTCAGACTGAGGTGACTTTTTTGAATTGTGATAAAATAGAAGGGAGAGGATGAACCTATGAGAAAATTTAAAGTCTTTTTATTTATCGAAGCCTGTCTTTTGACAGGAGCTCTGATTTTGATGGTATCAGAGCATTTTTCGCGTTTTCTGCTGATTCTATTCCTCTTTTTGCTTTTGATTCGCTATTACACTGGTAAAGAGGGGAATAACCTCCTTTTAGTAGTGGCAACCATTCTCTTCTTTTTCATCGTCATGCTCAATCCTTTTGTGATTCTAGCTATTTTTGTTGGAGTCATTTATAGCCTCTTTCTTCTTTATCCGATGATGAACCAGGAAAAAGAGCAGACCAATTTGGTTTTTGAAGAGGTGGTAACGGTTAAGAAGGAGAAAAATCGTTGGTTTGGAAATCTCCATCATTTTTCAAGCTACCAGACTTGCCAGTTTGATGATATCAATCTTTTTCGTCTCATGGGCAAGGACACTATTCATCTGGAGAGGGTCATCTTAACCAATCACGACAATGTCATTATCCTCAGAAAGATGGTAGGAACGACCAAAATCATTGTACCTGTAGATGTAGAAGTCAGTCTCAGCGTTAACTGTCTCTATGGTGATTTGACTTTTTTCAACCAACCTAAGCGGGCCCTTCGCAATGAACACTATCATCAAGAAACCAAAGACTATCTTAAGAGTAACAAGAGTGTCAAGATTTTCTTGACCACTATGATTGGAGATGTGGAGGTGGTTAGAGGATGAAAAAACAAGCCTATGTAATCATTGCTCTCACCTCCATCCTGTTTGTCTTATTTTTCTCCCACAGCTTGCTGGAAATCCTTAACTTTGACTGGTCCATTTTCTTGCACGATATCGAAAAAACAGAAAAGTTTGTCTTTTTGTTGTTGGTATTTAGCATGTCCATGATCTGCCTCTTAGCCCTGTTTTGGAGAGGTATCGAAGAGCTTTCTCTAAGAAAAATGCAGACTAATCTCAAGCGTTTGTTGGCAGGGCAAGAAGTGGTTCAGCTTGCAGATCCAGATTTGGATGCCAGTTTCAAGTCCTTGTCAGGTAAACTTAACCTTTTGACAGAAGCTCTTCAAAAAGCAGAAAATCACAGTCTTACTCAGGAAGAGGAGATTATAGAGAAGGAACGGAAGCGGATTGCTCGGGATTTGCACGATACAGTCAGTCAGGAGTTGTTTGCGGCACACATGATTTTGTCAGGTGTCAGTCAACAGTCTTTGAAATTGGATAGAGAAAAGATGCAGACCCAGTTGCAGAGTGTTACAGCTATTTTAGAAACCGCCCAGAAGGATTTGCGGGTCTTGCTCTTGCATTTGAGACCAGTTGAACTAGAGCAGAAGAGTCTGGTTGAAGGGATTCAAATCCTCTTAAAAGAGCTTGAGGACAAGAGTGATCTCAAGGTTAGTTTCAAGCAAAATGTTACGAAATTGCCTAAGAAAATCGAGGAGCATATCTTCCGTATCCTGCAAGAGTTGATCAGCAATACCCTCCGTCATGCCCAGGCCTCTTGTCTGGATGTCTATCTCTATCAGACAGATGTTGAATTGCAACTGAAGGTGGTGGATAATGGGATTGGTTTCCAGTTGGGGAGTTTAGATGACCTGAGTTATGGACTCCGCAATATCAAGGAGCGGGTTGAAGATATGGCAGGGACGGTTCAGTTATTAACAGCTCCCAAGCAAGGGCTGGCAGTTGATATCCGTATTCCCCTGTTAGGTAAGGAATGATAAAGGAGTAAAGATGAAAATTTTACTAGTAGATGACCACGAAATGGTCCGATTGGGATTGAAAAGCTACTTTGACCTCCAAGACGATGTAGAAGTTGTGGGCGAGGCAGCAAACGGGTCTCAAGGTATTGACTTAGCCTTGGAATTGCGTCCAGATGTCATTGTCATGGATATTGTCATGCCTGAGATGAATGGGATTGATGCGACCTTGGCCATCCTCAAAGAATGGCCTGAAGCCAAGATTTTGATTGTGAGCTCTTATTTGGACAATGAAAAAATCATGCCTGTCTTAAATGCCGGTGCTCGGGGCTATATGCTCAAGACTTCTAGTGCAGACGAATTGCTCCATGCTGTCCGTAAGGTGGCTGCTGGCGAGTTGGCTATTGAGCAAGAGGTCAGCAAGAAGGTCGAGTACCACCGCAATCACATAGAACTACATGAGGACTTGACTGCGCGTGAGCGAGATGTTCTCCAACTCATCGCCAAGGGCTACGAAAATCAGCGTATCGCAGACGAACTGTTTATCTCTCTCAAGACGGTCAAGACGCACGTGTCTAACATTCTTGCCAAACTTGAGGTTAGCGATCGTACCCAGGCTGCAGTCTATGCCTTTCAGCACCACTTGGTGGGGCATGAGGAGTTTTAGATGAGTCTAACAGATTTACTTGAGGAGCTAGAAGCAGCAAAAAATCCTAAAAAAGCAGGGCCTATGGAGGCCTATATGCGCCATCAATTTTCCTTTCTAGGCGTTGCGGCGCCAGAAAGAAATAAACTCTATAAAAAATACTTTCCAGAAGCGAAAAAAACAAAGATTATCGATTGGGATTTTGTAGATACTTGCTGGGAAAAAGAGTCTAGAGAATACCAGTATGTGGCCGCCAATTATTTGAAAGCCATGCAGTCTTATCTAAAGGACAGCGATTTGCCTAAGCTAGAGCAGTTGGTTGTCACCAAGTCTTGGTGGGATACGGTGGATATCCTAGATCGAGTAGTAGGGAGTTTGGTGTATGAGAAGCAGGAACTGGAAAAAATAATCCTCCAATGGAGTCTATCAGATAATATCTGGCTGAGACGGATCGCTATTGACCACCAGTTGTTAAGAAAAGAGAAGACCAATGTTCAATTAATGGAAAAGATTCTGCTTCATAATTTGAACCAAGCAGAGTTCTTTATCAATAAAGCCATTGGCTGGGCTCTAAGAGACTACTCCAAAACCAATCCAACTTGGGTAGCAGGCTTCATTGAGAAAAACAAGGAAAGAATGGCTGACCTTAGTATCAAAGAAGCAAGCAAGTACCTCTAGCGTGATTGAAAAGCGCATTCATTACTTGAAAAAAATCGCCCATTTATGTTATAATAGACTGTATTTAAAAAATTTTAAGGAGAAATGACAGAATGTCTGTATCATTTGAAAACAAAGAAACAAACCGTGGTGTCTTGACTTTCACTATCTCTCAAGACCAAATCAAACCAGAATTGGACCGTGTCTTCAACTCAGTGAAGAAATCTCTTAATATTCCAGGTTTCCGTAAAGGTCACCTTCCACGCCCTATCTTCGACAAAAAATTTGGTGAAGAGTCACTTTACCAAGACGTTATGAACGCTCTTTTGCCAAATGCTTATGAAGCAGCTGTAAAAGAAGCTGGTCTTGAAGTGGTTGCTCAACCAAAAATTGATGTAACTTCAATGGAAAAAGGTCAAGACTGGGTTATCACTGCTGAAGTCGTTACAAAACCTGAAGTAAAATTGGGTGACTACAAAAACCTTGAAGTATTAGTTGATGTAGAAAAAGAAGTAACTGACGCTGACGTTGAAGAGCGTATCGAACGTGAACGCAACAACTTGGCTGAATTGGTTATCAAGGAAGCTGCTGCTGAAAACGGCGACACTGTTGTCATCGACTTCGTTGGTTCTATCGACGGTGTTGAATTTGACGGTGGAAAAGGTGAAAACTTCTCACTTGGACTTGGTTCAGGTCAATTCATCCCTGGTTTCGAAGACCAATTGGTAGGTCACTCAGCTGGTGAAACTGTTGATGTTATCGTAACATTCCCAGAAGACTACCAAGCAGAAGATCTTGCAGGTAAAGAAGCTAAATTCGTGACAACTATCCACGAAGTAAAAGCTAAAGAAGTTCCAGCTCTTGACGATGAGCTTGCAAAAGACATCGACGAAGAAGTTGAAACACTTGCTGAATTGAAAGAAAAATACCGCAAGGAATTGGCTGCTGCTAAAGAAGAAGCTTACAAAGATGCAGTTGAAGGTGCAGCAATTGATAAAGCTGTAGAAAACGCTGAAATCGTAGAACTTCCAGAAGAAATGATCCACGAAGAAGTTCACCGTTCAGTAAACGAATTCCTTGGAAACTTGCAACGTCAAGGTATCAACCCTGACATGTACTTCCAAATCACTGGAACTACTCAAGAAGATCTTCACAAACAATACGAGGGAGAAGCTGAGTCACGTACTAAGACTAACCTTGTTATCGAAGCAGTTGCCAAAGCTGAAGGATTTGATGCTTCAGAAGAAGAAATCCAAAAAGAAATCGAGCAATTGGCTGCAGATTACAACATGGAAGTTGCACAAGTACAAAGCTTGCTTTCAGCTGATATGTTGAAACACGACATCACAATTAAAAAAGCTGTTGAATTGATCACAAGCACAGCAACAGTTAAATAATCTTAATAAACAAAAATCCCACCTGAATTGGTGGGTTTTCTTATGCACTATTTTCCAAAAATCTCTTTGAGGTCTACGTCTGTAATCCCAATCATGGCGGGGATGCTGTCCCAGTTTTCTTCGGTTAAGATGTAGGATTGTTCAGAGGTACTTGATGTGATTGTTTCAGAGACCGCTTGTTGCTTTTCTTCAACATTCTCCAATAAATCACTGAAGCGTTCAATCAGATAGGTTTTTCGGGCAGTTCCGATATGCTGGGTGGCATAGTCGAAGGCCTGTAATTCGCCTAGTAAGATAAGCTTGCTTTTGGCGCGTGTAATGGCTGTATAGATGAGATTGCGCTCCAGCATACGCCTACTAGCACTAGTGATAGGTAGGATGACAACAGGGAACTCACTTCCCTGGGACTTATGGATACTCATAGCATAGGCCAGGCGAATCTTGTACCATTCGTTACGTGGGTAAGAGACCTCGTTGCCATCAAAATCAATGACAATCTCGTCTTGTTTCGACTCAGTGTATTTTCCAGGAATCAGGTCTGTGATAGCCCCTAAATCTCCATTAAAGACATTGATTTCAGCATCGTTGACCAGGTGAATGACCTTATCTCCCTTACGATAGTGGCACTGGGGAGCTTCAAAACTGAGTTGGTCTTTTTGTGGTGGATTAAGCAGGTCTTGCATGAGTTGGTTGATGGCATCAATCCCTGCTGTTCCTCGGTACATGGGAGCCAGAACTTGGATATCACGGGCAGGGATGCCACTTCTGAGGGCAGCGCCTAAGATCTTTTCAATGGTAGCAGGAATATGACCACTAGCGATTTCAAAGTAGGAACGGTCAGCTTTTTTCTGGGTGAAATCAGCTGGCAAGATGCCCTGTCGAATCTGACTTGCTAGGGTGACGATGGTTGATTCTTCGCTTTGCCGATAAATTTTTTCCAAGCGAGTCTGAGGAATCAGGGGAATATGAAGCAGATCTGCTAGAACTTGTCCAGGACTGACAGAAGGCAACTGGTCGCTGTCGCCCACGATGAGGATTTTACTGTTAGAAGAGATGTTTGAGAAGAGTTGATTGGCCAGCCAAGTATCCACCATAGAAAATTCATCCACGATGATAAAGTCAGCATCTAGATAATCCTCCAGATGACTGGTATCATCGTCACCTGTCATTCCTAAATGACGGTGTATGGTCGCGCTAGGCAAACCAGTCAATTCATTCATGCGGCGAGCTGCTCGTCCAGTTGGAGCGGCAAGAAGAAGCGGCAGATTGCTTTTTTTCCTGAGGTCAAGTCCTTCTAAAAGGGCATAAACAGCGATGATCCCATTGATAACAGTTGTCTTACCAGTACCAGGTCCACCTGTCAGGATAAAGACCTTATTCTGGATAGCATCACAAATAGCTTGTTTTTGAATGTGATCATACTCAATATCCAGCTCTTCTTCGACAGTAGCGATATGTTTTTGAATGGTTTCTAAATCATGACTCTTCTGTTTTCCTTTTTCAAGGATACGAACTAAGTGACTGCGGATGCCTTCCTCAGCGAAAAAGAGGCTGTTGTCAAAAATCTTGGTATCAACCTGCTGAACCTTGTCTTCTTCAATCAGGTAGGAGAGTTCTTGGGCCACTTGGCTGGGATCCAGTTCCACGGGGCGGGAAGACTCAAGGAGAGTAAGGGTTTGTTCTAGCAGATC
This sequence comes from Streptococcus mitis, assembly GCA_965245755.1. Lineage (GTDB taxonomy): Bacteria > Bacillota > Bacilli > Lactobacillales > Streptococcaceae > Streptococcus > Streptococcus mitis_DY. The sequence continues at coordinate 178,409 of CBDFAU010000001.1, forward strand.
CCGTGCTTCAACATAGGTGTCTCCTGTTTCCATACAGGCTTGAAAAAGACTGTGAACTAGACCGGCGCGGAAGCGTTCAGGAGCCTGACTTTCGATGCCTAGTTCTTCCGCTAATTGGTCAGCAATAGTAAAGCCCAAACCCTTGATATCTTCAACTAGTTGGTAGGGATAATTTTCAACCACATCAAGGGTTTCTTCTTTGTAAAAGTCTTGAATCTGAAAGGCTAATTTATTGGGAATACCGTAGTTGGCTAGTTTGGCCAAGACCATCTCGGTTCCGTAGTTGAGACGGAGGGTGGAGACGAAAGCCTCGCGATTTTTGGCAGAGAGTCCTGCAATGCCTTCTAGCTTTTCTGGGTGTTGCAGAATTTCGTCAATGGTATTGTCGCCATAGGTATCCACGATTTTCTGAGCTGTCTTGAGACCAATTCCCTTGAAATGGCTACTTGAAAAGTACTTGACCAAGCCCTTGCTAGTTGGTTTTGCGCGTTCATATCGGCTGATTTGCAGTTGTTCCCCATACTTGGAGTGTTGGACAATTTGCCCCCAAAAAGTATAGTCTTCTCCCTCAATCACGTCAGCCATGGTACCCGTGACAATGATTTCAAAATCATCAAAATCCTCTGCGTCCGTATCGTCAATTTCTAGGAGGAGGATGCGATAAAAATTGCTGGGATTTTCAAAAATAATCCGTTCAATGGTTCCTGAAAAATAAACTTCCATAAAATTCCTTTGCATGAATAGGTGAGAGTTGGGGTTGTTTTTGTTTTAGTAAGTTAGAAAGTTAACAATCATCTTCTCACGATAGAAGAAGAGGCTGAGATTCTTGATTCTCGGCCTCTTAGGTCTCTTAAAATGTTCCGATACGGGTGATTGGCCAGAAACGGAATTTAGCTTCCCCTGTGATATCTTTTGCTTTAAAAGTACCTACGTGACGACTGTCGCTCGAAACCAAGCGGTCGTCTCCGAGGAGAAGGTATTCTCCTTCTGGGACAGTAAAGCTAAAGTTGGTGTTGTAATTGACATCAACTGTGAAGGCTTGGGCTTTTTCAGCAATACTTCTAAAGAAAGTTCCTTTATTTCCTTCAAAACCCTTGCCTGAGTAGGTGCTTTGGAGTTTGTCATCCTTGAAGCGTTTGATATAGTCAGCTAGGTAAGGTTCATCTGTCTCTTTGTCATTGATGTAAAGTTTATCGTTTTCGTAACGGATGGTGTCGCCAGGCATTCCGATGACACGTTTGACGATGTCCTTATTGCCATCTTCCTCGTGGGCAACCACGATATCAAATCGGTCAATAGGTAGGTGTTTGACAACAAAGAGGATTTCGCCATCCGCTAGGGTAGGATCCATGGAATGCCCTTCTACGCGAACATTGCTCCAAAAAAAGATACGACTTAAAGCTAGTAATGATAGAATCAGGAGGAACAATCCCCACTCTTTTAAGAAATGTTTAAATGAATTCATAACTTACCTTTCTAAGCGTTTTTTCGCTTTTTCAGTATTTTTAAAGTGCAGTTTGGCACAGAAGTTAAGTCCCTGCATTCCATAGGCCTGCAAAATCTGGCTAGCAACCTTATCAGAAGCCGTTCCAGCTCCACTTGGAAGTTGATAGCCCAGCTCTCGTCCCAGATTTTCAAGATTTTCTAGAAAGAGATCACGCGCAATGATGGAAGAAACTGCGACAGCCAAGTATTTGCCCTCAGCCTTTTCTTCTAAGCTGATAGGATTGCTGAAACGATTGGCCTCTTGTGCCAAGTACTTGTCATAATTTTTAGCACTGGTAAAGGCATCAATCACAATTTTCTCAGGCTGAAGACCTTTTTGAAGAAGGAGGTAGATAGCCTGGTTATGGAGGGCTACCTTAACAGAAACAGCATTGTAGCGTTCTCCGATGACCTCGTTGTACTTGCTTGGTGAGAGAAGCAGTGCCTGGTGCTGGATTTTTTCTTTGAGGATAGGGGCAATCTGACGGATCTTTTGGTCGGTCAGAGTTTTAGAATCCCCCACACCGAGTTTTCGCAAGAAGGCATGCTGGTCAGGTGTGATAAAGGAAGCCACAACTGCAAGCCCACCAAAGTAGGAACCATTTCCAACCTCATCTGTCCCAATTAAAGGGAAATTTTGTCCCCTGTTTTCCTCTACAACTTGATAGCCAAAGAAACTAGCATATTTCTCAGCTCCTTCCCCTTGAAGCAAGACCTTTCCAGAAGTATAGATAGAAACCGTTGCTTGAGGTAGTTTCAAAAAGTAGCGGATATAGGGATTCTTGCTGGGAGCCAGACTGGTTTGATAGTGTTCAAGAAAAGCCTGAATCTCCTTTTCACTTGGTGTGAGTGTTATACTTGCCATAGTTTCTATTGTACCACAAAAGCAGGCAAATTTGTAAAAACTGACAAAATTAGCGAATTTTGGTATAATATCGTGAGGTGAATTTTATGGCAAATCTAAATCGATTCAAATTTACATTCGGGAAAAAATCATTAACCTTGACAAGCGAGCATGATAACCTTTTTATGGAGGAAATCGCTAAGGTTGCGACAGAAAAATACCAAGCAATTAAAGAACAAATGCCTAGTGCAGACGATGAAACAATCGCTCTTTTGTTGGCAGTCAACTGTTTATCAACTCAGCTCAGCCGAGAGATTGAATTTGATGATAAGGAGCAAGAATTAGAAGAACTCCGTCACAAGCTTGTGACTTGCAAGCAAGAACAGAGCAAGATTGAGGATTCCTTATGATTTCACTCCTTCTTCTATTGGTCTTGGCTTGGGGATTTTATATCGGCTATCGGAGAGGCCTGCTCTTACAGGTTTATTACCTGATTTCAGCCATGGCATCTGCTTTTGTGGCTGGCCAGTTTTACAAGGGGCTTGGAGAACAGTTTCATTTATTGCTACCTTATGCAAATCCGCAGGCAGGTCAGGGAACTTTCTTTTTCCCATCGGATCAACTCTTTCAGTTGGATAAGGTCTTTTACGCAGGGATTGGCTACTTGCTTGTATTTGGGATTGTCTATAGCATCGGTCGTTTGCTTGGTCTCCTCTTGCACTTGATTCCTAGTAAAAAACTGGGTGGCAAGTTGTTCCAAGTTTCAGCAGGAATCTTGTCCATGTTGGTGACCTTATTTGTCTTGCAAATGACCCTGACAATCTTGGCGACCATCCCCATGGCGGCTGTACAAAATCCTCTTGAAAAGAGTATCGTCGCAAAACACATCATCCAGAGCATACCGGTAACAACCAGTTGGCTCAAACAAATCTGGGTGACAAATTTAATCGGATAAAAAGGGCAGGAATTTTCCTAGCCCTTTGTTTACAGATTTGACTCGAATCTATCAGAATGTAAAAAGCTACCACACCTAGATATTCAAAGATAAGGAAATAAAGATGAATAAGAAAATATTAGAAACATTAGAGTTCAATAAGGTCAAGGCCTTGTTTGAGCCCCATTTGTTGACCGAGCAGGGCTTGGAGCAATTGAGACAGCTGGCTCCAACTGCCAAAGTAGATAAAATCAAACAGGCTTTTGCTGAGATGAAGGAAATGCAGGCTCTCTTTGTCGAGCAACCGCATTTTACCATTCTTGCAACTAAAGAAATCGCAGGAGTTTGCAAGCGGTTGGAGATGGGAGCGGACCTCAATATCGAGGAGTTCCTCCTCTTGAAGCGCGTGCTTCTTGCTAGCCGAGAACTGCAAAGTTTTTATTCTAATCTGGAAAATGTCAGCTTGGAAGAATTAGCCCTCTGGTTTGAGAAATTACACGATTTTCCGCAATTACAAGGAAATCTTCAGGCCTTTAATGATGCAGGTTTCATTGAAAATTTTGCCAGTGAAGAATTGGCGCGAATCCGTCGAAAAATCCATGATAGCGAGAGTAAGGTCCGTGATGTCTTGCAAGATTTGCTCAAGCAAAAAGCGCAGATGTTGACGGAAGGGATTGTTGCTAGCAGAAATGGCCGTCAGGTTTTACCTGTCAAAAACACCTACCGCAATAAAATTGCAGGTGTCGTTCATGATATTTCTGCTAGTGGAAATACCGTCTATATCGAACCCCGTGAGGTGGTTAAACTGAGTGAAGAAATTGCCAGTTTGCGAGCAGATGAGCGCTATGAAATGCTTCGCATTCTCCAAGAAATTTCTGAACGTGTCCGTCCTCATGCGGCTGAGATTGCCAATGACGCTTGGATTATAGGCCATTTGGACTTGATTCGTGCCAAGGTCCGCTTTATCCAAGAAAGGCAAGCGGTCGTACCCCAGCTATCAGAAAATCAAGAGATTCAACTACTTCATGTCTGCCATCCTTTGGTTAAAAATGCTGTCGCAAATGATGTCCATTTTGGCCAAGATTTAACAGCGATTGTCATTACAGGTCCCAATACAGGTGGGAAGACCATCATGCTTAAAACTCTGGGCTTGACGCAGGTTATGGCTCAGTCCGGTTTGCCAATTTTAGCAGATAAGGGAAGTCGTGTTGGTATTTTTGAAGAAATCCTTGCCGATATTGGCGATGAGCAGTCTATTGAACAGAGCTTGTCTACCTTCTCTAGCCACATGACCAATATTGTGGATATTCTTGGCAAGGTCAACCAACATTCACTCTTACTCTTGGATGAGTTGGGGGCTGGTACAGATCCCCAAGAGGGAGCTGCCCTTGCTATGGCTATTCTGGAGGACCTTCGCCTACGTCAAGTCAAGACCATGGCGACCACCCACTATCCAGAACTCAAGGCCTATGGTATTGAGACAGCCTTTGTTCAAAATGCCAGCATGGAGTTTGATACTGCAACTCTTCGCCCGACCTATCGCTTTATGCAGGGTGTGCCTGGCCGAAGCAATGCCTTCGAAATCGCTAAACGTCTAGGCCTATCTGAAGTTATCGTAGGGGATGCTAGTCAGCAGGTCGATCAGGACAATGATGTCAACCGAATCATTGAACAATTGGAAGAGCAGACGCTGGAAAGCCGTAAACGTTTGGACAATATCCGTGAGGTGGAACAAGAAAATCTCAAGATGAACCGTGCTCTCAAAAAACTTTACAACGAGCTCAATCGTGAAAAGGAAACCGAGCTTAATAAGGCGCGTGAACAGGCTGCTGAGATTGTGGACATGGCCCTAAGTGAAAGTGACCAGATTCTCAAAAATCTCCACAGCAAATCCCAACTCAAACCTCATGAAATCATTGAAGCCAAGGCCAAGCTGAAAAAATTGGCTCCTGAAAAAGTGGACTTGTCTAAAAACAAGGTTCTTCAAAAGGCCAAGAAAAAACGGGCTCCAAAGGTGGGAGATGATATCGTGGTTCTCAGTTATGGCCAGCGTGGTACCTTGACCAGTCAACTCAAGGATGGCCGCTGGGAAGCCCAAGTTGGCTTGATTAAGATGATCTTGGAAGAGAAAGAATTTGACCTTGTTCAAGCCCAGCAAGAAAAGCAAGTCAAGAAGAAACAAGTCAATGTCGTGAAACGAACTTCTGGTCGTGGTCCACAAGCCAGACTGGACCTTCGAGGCAAACGTTATGAAGAGGCCATGAATGAGCTAGATACCTTTATCGACCAAGCCTTGCTTAACAATATGGCTCAAGTTGATATCATCCATGGTATCGGAACAGGTGTTATCCGTGAAGGTGTCACTAAATACCTACAAAGAAACAAACATGTCAAGAGTTTCGGCTATGCCCCTCAAAATGCTGGAGGGAGTGGCGCAACTATTGTCACCTTTAAAGGATAAGAAAAGCCTGAGGAAATATGTGGTTCCTCAAGCTTTTTTATCATTTCTTTTAAACATGCTCAAATATGCTATAATAGAACTAGAAAATTGAATAAAACCGAAGGGTATACCCTTCCTTTATATGTATATATAAAGGAATACTATCAGCCCTTCACAAATTTTAAGTGAGAAGGAGATTCCGTATATGAAACAAGAATTGGAGCAAGTCCTCGCTAAAAATCCTAAGTTTTTAGTGGACGGTGTGCTAAATAAAAATAGGCTGGCTGAGCTGGCAAGGCAGTACAGTCCTGAGTTGCTCAATCAGTTGATGAGTAATGAAAAAATAACCAATCATTTCTTTTCAAAACTACAAAATGGGGCATTGGTCTTTAAAAAAGATATCTTTTTGCAATTTCTAAATAACAAGGAGTTCTTGCCCGACAGCTTTACAGCCTACAAAACAAAAATAGGTCTTGGGACGCCAGACAGAAACTATCTTTCTGAAAATAAAGAAGTTGTGCTGAATTTTCCTTATAAAGATTGTGTGCTTGAGGGAGGTCAAACCAAGGACGATGTGAAACGTCAAGAGATTTTCTTTAATGAGACGCTTGCTCCAGCGGAAATCAATCGTTTACTGGATGATAAGGTCTTGACTAACTTTAAACGTTATGACGAAACTGGCGAGCATAACGTGGAAGAGATAAAAGATACTGATAATCTTATCATCAAAGGGAATAATCTTATCGTTCTGCATAGTTTGAAAAAACGATTTGCCGGGAAAGTGAAGCTCATCTACATTGATCCGCCTTATAATACTGGAAATGATAGTTTTAAATATAACGACAACTTTAATCATTCTACTTGGCTAGTATTTATGAAGAATCGCCTTGAAGTTGCTAAAGAATTATTAACAGACGATGGCGTTCTTTATGTCCAATGTGATTTTAATGAACAGCCATATTTGTCTGTTTTGCTAGATGGTATATTTAAACGAGAAAATCATGTTAATACAATTATTTGGAGAAAACTGCTTAGTGCGAAGAAACAAAGCACTTATCTTTCGAATGTGACAGAGTATATTTTGGTTTATAGAAAAACATCATTAGCGACTGTCAATCAATTATTTACAGCTTCGGAAACTGAAAAAGATTTCAAAAATTATCCTTACATAGAAGATAGTACAGGACGTAGATATGGGAGTTTTGATTTTACTCAAAAAGGCGCCGGAGAACCTAAGATGTTTAATGGTGTGATGCTGACACCTCCTAAAAACAAACATTGGATTTGGACGCAAGAGAAGATTGATGAAGGATTAAAAAATAATCTAATTATCTTTACTAAAAATGGTACTCCTAGGGTGAAGAGATATTTGGATGAAAAAGAAGGTAACCCGTTATCGGATTTATGGTCGGATAATGATGTTAAAATAATTTCAGCGAATGATAATCAGCGCATAGAAGAATTTGATGGTCAAAAACCAGAAGCGCTAATAAAACGCATATTGGAACTTTCTTCGGATAAAGGGGATATCGTTTTAGATTACCATTTAGGAACGGGCACAACTGCAGCTGTCGCTCACAAAATGAACCGTCAGTATATTGGTATTGAACAGATGGATTACATTGAGACGGTTTCAGTTGAGCGATTGAAAAAAGTAATTGACGGTGAACAGGGTGGCATTTCTAAAGACGTCAACTGGACTGGTGGTGGTTCATTTGTTTACTGTGAACTGAAAAATGATGCCCAGGATTTTAAAAATACAGTCTTAGAGGCAAGAGAGTCTGAAACTCTATCTCAACTATTTGAACAGGCTAAAAAGTCTTCGTTCCTATCTTATCGTGTCGACCCTAAAAAGTTGAAAAAGTCAGAGTTCGAAAAACTTTCACTAGCTGAACAAAAACAAGTCTTGCTGGAGTTGGTGGATAATAATAACCTGTATGTTAATTACTCAGAGATAGATGATAGCGACTATGGCATCTCACTAGAAGAGAAAAAACTCAATAGAGACTTCTATGGAGAGGAGTAAGTGATGGCTTTTGTGTATGAAATTTATAAGCAAGCTAGTGAAAATGGCTTCATTGACTTTAAGGCAAGCATTCCAGACTACATCACGCAAAATCTGAAATTTCCACTGCGTCCTTATCAGAAAGAGGCGGTAGGGAGGTATCTCTACTACAAAAGGGATGAGAAAAATCGAAAAAAACCAGAACAAGTCCTCTACAATATGGCGACCGGTTCAGGAAAAACTTTGCTGATGGCAGCGATTATCCTTGAAAAATTTAAACAGGGTGAACGGAATTTTATTTTTTTTGTGAATAACGACAATATTCTTACCAAGACAAGGGCAAACTTCTTGCCTAATGAGATGGGAAAATACTTGTTTGCGGATAAAATAACGATTGATAATCAAGTGGTGGGAATACGTGAAGTGACAGATTTTTCCGATAGTCAGCCTGATAGTATCAATATTGTTTTTACAACCATTCAAAAACTTCACCAAGATTTAAACACCCCAAGGGAAAATCGCCTAACTTATGAGCAATTTGAAGATTTATCGCTTGTGTTATTGGCAGATGAGGCTCATCACTTGAATGCTGGACTCGGTAAGAAAGAAAAAGATGAGAACGACAGCTGGACGGCGACGATTGAAAACATTCAAAGTACAGCCCGTAAATCTTCTTTATTTGAATTTACAGCAACCATTGACTTGGCAAATCCAGATATTGCCAAAAAGTATGAAAAATCTTTGATTTTCAAGTATGACTTGAAAGAGTTCCGCTTGGATAAGTACTCTAAAGATGTTCTTTTCCACTTAGTAGATAATGAACTTCCAACTCGTATGTTGCAGGCAATCATTATCAGCCAATACCGCAAGAAAATCGCCTTGAAACATGGCATCAACCTCAAACCGTTGGTCTTGTTTAAGTCGCAAAAAATTGCTGAAAATAAAGGAAACTTAGAGGCTTTTTTGGATATGTTAGCCAACTTGTCAGTAGAACAAGTACAGTCTCAAAAAAACTTAACTGCAAATTCTGAGGAGCAAAAAAATATCTTGGAAAAAGCATTTGCTTTTTTTGAGGAGTCTGGACTTTCTTTTCAAGATTTAATTGAGGAATTGCAGGAAGATTTTCGCCGTGAACGCTTACTCGTGATTGATGGGAAAAACAAAACTAGCAACAATTTAGTGGAGTTGAATACTCTGGAACTCCCTTCAAATGAAATACGTGCTATTTTTGCAGTTGATATGCTCAACGAAGGCTGGGATGTTCTGAATCTTTTTGATATTGTTCGCCTTTACGATATTCGTGATGGTAAGACAACAAAGAACGGTTTTGTCGCAGGGAACACTACCAATGCAGAAAAGCAACTCATCGGTCGTGGAGCACGTTATTATCCCTTTGTGATTGATAATCAAATCGAGGAGAAGTTCACTCGTAAATTTGATGAAAATGAAAACAATGAACTTCGTGTCATAGAACAGCTTCATTATCATTCTGCCAACAATCCTCGCTATATTTCTGAATTAAAGCAAGTCTTGCGTGAGTCTGGAATTTTTGATGATGTCAATTTAGAAGAGCGTGAATTAAAGCTAAAAGAGTCTTTCAAACAAACACGAACCTATACAGATGGTCTTGTTTGGATGAATAAACGTCTTTCTTATCAAGAATATGTTGAACAACGACAAGAAAGTTTGTTGGATACCTCTTTCATTCCGAGTTCCTTTGAGGTACGTTTACCGACTTCCAGTACAAGAGATTTTGAAGCTTTCTCAGAAGATGATGTTTTTGCTACTGATTCGATAAACACCTTAAATTTCGAGTTTGGAAAAGAAATTACTTCCAATATTGTTCGAGCAGCTATCAATCGCAATAAACAGTATACCTTTAAAAACTTACAGAAAGCTTTCTTTGGCTTGAGTGGTGTATCTGCCTTCATCGAAATGCTTTCGAAAGTTAATATTATTGTAGAATCTTCTTTATCACAAATAAGTGAGTTAACTGCAGACCAGAAACTCTATATTGCAGAACAGCTTTTATACAGCATTGAAAAAGATATCGTTCCAACTGAAGAACGCTTTTATGGTTCAGCTAACTTTGAGTCAGTTCCTGTACGTGAAGTTTTTGAAGAGAATATTTTGAGAAAGTATACTGTTAATGTAAATGGGAATGCAGAGTTTGGACGGTCACAAAAAACCAAGTCTGAAACAGAGATTTTTGAAAATATCGATCAGCTAGATTGGTATGCCTATGATGATAACTTTGGAACAAGCGAGGAGAAATATCTGGTGCGTGCTATCCGCGAATTGATGAATGATTTGCAGGAAAAGTGGTCTGATATTTATCTTTTGCGAAATGAGAAAGCAGTGAAAATCTATAGTTTTGATGAAGGGCGTGCTTTTGAGCCTGACTTTATCTTGCTTGCAAATGATAAAAAAGTTGGAAATACTTCTTGGCAGATTTTTATTGAGCCAAAAGGAAGTCAATTTTTGGATAGTAATAATACCTTCAAAAATAGTAAAGAAGGCTGGAAAGAGAAATTCTTACTGCAAATTACTGAAAGAGATGATGCAAGAACTTTGTTGGACGATGAACGTTATCGTATCGTCGGTCTTCCTTTCTTTAATAATGAGATGAGCAGAGAAGTTGTAAATAGTAATTTAAAAGATTTATAGCGTAAATTGGGGAGTTTATGATTTCGAAAATCATTACCCAGTTTAGTTAACTGAGTCAAATAAGATTTTTCCAAAAAACATTGACAAAAGACAACATTTTTTGTAAAATAAGAATCAATTAAATACCAACACCGAATGAAGTTTAATAGAAGTGGCAAATCGTTTGATTTTCCATGACTGTAAATGGACGGAACTCTGGAGAGACCGTAAAGGCACCGAAGGGGCAAGGCAGGCAACTGCTCAAACTCTCAGGTAAAAGGACAGAGCTAGGATAGACCGCTTTTTAGCATTTATCTAAGCATTCCAGAGTACATGTATCTTGCATGTGCTCTTTCTTTTGGGGTTGAAAAGATAGGAGAAGGAAATGTTAGAATTGCTTAAATCAATCGATGCTTTTGCTTGGGGCCCACCCCTCTTGATTCTCTTGGTCGGGACAGGGATTTACCTAACTGCCCGTCTAGGCCTCTTGCAGGTTTTGCGTTTGCCTAAGGCCTTCCAGCTTATTTTTACTAAGGACAAGGGGCATGGCGATGTATCCAGCTTTGCGGCCTTGTGTACAGCCCTAGCAGCGACAGTTGGTACGGGAAATATTATCGGGGTGGCGACGGCTATCAAGGTCGGTGGACCAGGAGCTCTCTTTTGGATGTGGATGGCGGCTTTCTTTGGGATGGCTACCAAGTATGCGGAAGGTTTATTAGCTATTAAATACAGGACTAAAGACGATAACGGTGCTGTTGCAGGAGGTCCCATGCACTATATACTTTTGGGTATGGGAGAAAAGTGGCGTCCCCTTGCTATCTTCTTTGCCCTGGCAGGTGTCTTAGTGGCTTTATTGGGGATCGGAACCTTCACCCAGGTCAACTCAATTACAGAATCTATCCAAAATACAACCGCTATTTCGCCAGCCATCACCGCTCTTGTGTTGTCTGTATTTGTAGCAATTGCAGTCTTTGGTGGACTCAAGTCCATTTCAAAGGTTTCAACTACTGTTGTTCCTTTTATGGCTATCATCTATATTTTAGGAACTCTTACAGTTATTTTCTTTAATATTGGGAAAATCCCTGCCACAATCGCTTTAATCTTGACATCGGCTTTTAGTCCAGTTGCTGCGGTGGGTGGTTTTGCTGGGGCTAGCATTCGAATGGCTATTCAAAATGGTGTGGCGCGTGGTGTATTCTCAAACGAATCTGGTCTGGGTTCGGCTCCCATTGCAGCGGCTGCGGCTAAGACAAATGAACCAGTAGAGCAAGGTTTGATTTCCATGACAGGAACCTTTATTGATACCCTCATTATCTGTACCTTGACTGGTTTAACCATCTTGGTAACTGGTGTTTGGAGTGGTGACTTGAATGGAGTTGCCTTGACTCAGTCAGCCTTCTCAACAGTCTTTTCACACTTTGGACCTGCTCTCTTGACCATCTTCCTTGTACTCTTTGCCTTTACGACGATTCTAGGTTGGAACTATTATGGAGAGCGCTGTTTCGAGTTCCTCTTTGGGGTTCGCTTTATCTGGCTCTACCGTGTGGTCTTTGTACTCATGGTCTTGTTGGGAGGATTTATCGAGTTGGATATGGTTTGGATTATCGCAGATATTGTCAACGCCTTGATGGCTCTGCCAAACTTGATTGCCCTCTTAGTCTTGTCGCCAGTCGTTATTACTGAGACTAAAAAGTATTTTAATAAATAATGGAATCACACATTGCGTGTGATTTTTTGCTTTCATAAAAAATTTCTATCAGTGTAATTTAAAATATATATTATACAAGGTATAGAATCTGTGATAGACTAGGTTTCAACAAAATGAAAAGAGGTTTTATGATGACAACATTTACCATCCATACAGTCGAATCAGCGCCAGCAGAAGTGAAAGAAGTTCTTGAAACAGTAGAAAAAGATAACAATGGCTATATTCCCAACCTAATAGGTCTCTTGGCTAATGCACCAACTGCTTTAGAAGCCTACAGAACTGTCGGAGCCATCAATCGTCGCAACAGCCTGACACCTGTTGAGCGTGAAGTGGTGCAGATAACGGCAGCCGTGACAAATGGTTGCGCCTTCTGTGTCGCAGGTCACACAGCCTTTTCAATCAAACAAATCCAGATGAATGATGATCTGCTTCAAGCCCTTCGCAATCGTACTCCAATTGAAACAGATCCTAAATTGGACACCCTAGCTAAGTTTACCTTGGCGGTAATCAATACCAAGGGTCGTGTAGGAGATGAAGCCTTAGCTGAGTTTCTAGAAGCTGGCTACACCCAACAAAATGCCTTGGATGTGGTTCTTGGTGTCAGCCTAGCAAGCCTCTGTAACTATGCCAATAATCTAGCTAATACCCCAATTAACCCAGAATTGCAACCTTATGCCTAATTCATATCTGAGTAAAATGAAGTCTGAAATAATCGGACTTCGTTTTTTAAGTCCTCATTTAAGCTCTTTTATGCTATACTGAAATTAACATGATTATTGGAGGTTAGGATGAAAAAACTCCCCTTAGTATTTTCAGGTTGTTTGTTAGGTTTGGCAGGTGCAGGAAACCTAATTGCAGATACTTGGCCAGTTTTGTCGCATTTATTGAGTCTGATTGGTCTAGTGTTGTGGATTTTCTTTCTGATTCTTCATCTTTTTAATTGGGAAGAAACCAAGCAAGAATTGACCAAGCCCCCTCTTCTATCTGGAATGGCAACTTTTCCCATGGCTGGGATGATTTTGTCGACCTATGTCTTTCGCGTATTCCCTGCTCTTCCTTTGGTAGCACAAGGAATCTGGTGGTTTTCATTTCTCTTGGATTTAGCTTTGATTGCTACTTTTACCATCAAATTTGCCTGTCCGGGTCGGAGGGTCAATGCGACTCCTAGCTGGACGGTGCTCTATGTGGGGATAGCAGTAGCAGCCTTGACCTATCCTCTGGTAGGTATCATTGAAATTGCCTATGCGACCTTGAGTTTTGGTTTTGTCTTGACCTTATATCTCTATCCGCTTATTTATAGCGATTTAACGAAACATCCGCTCCCACTAGCCTTGCTTGGACAAGAAGGAATCTACTGTGCTCCCTTTTCTCTACTCTTGGCTTCTCTAGTTCGAGTTGGAGGAGCAGGCCTACCGACTTGGCTCTTGATTGTCATGATTTTGGCATCTCAGTCCTTCTTTTTCTTTGTGTTAACTCGCCTGCCCAATATTTTAAAACAAGGCTTTCAACCAGCCTTCTCAGCCCTCACCTTCCCAACCATTATCACAGCTACTTCGCTCAAGATGGCTCAGGGAATTTTGAAACTTCCATTTCTGGATTATCTGGTCTTGGCTGAAACTGCTATTTGCCTCACTATTTTATTCTTCGTATTGGGTGCTTATCTGATTTGGTTACGAAAAAAGGTCTAGCTATATTCTAGCTAGGCCTTATTTTTATGGTTTGATAACTTCAGCTCCACCCATGTATGGACGAAGTGCTTCTGGGATGGTCACAGAACCATCTTCATTTTGGTAGTTTTCAAGAATAGCAGCCACTGTACGTCCAACTGCAAGTCCAGAACCGTTCAAGGTATGGAGCAATTTCACCTTGCCATCTGCTTCATCACGGTAACGGATTTGGGCACGACGGGCTTGGAAATCTTCTGTGTTTGAACAGCTTGAGATTTCACGGTAGGTATTTTGGGCTGGAATCCAAACTTCCAAGTCGTAAGTTTTCGCAGCTGAGAAGCCCATATCTCCTGTAGAGAGAGCAACGACACGGTATGGAAGGTTAAGTTTTTGAAGGATATTTTCAGCATTGGCTGTCATTTTTTCCAATTCTTCGTAAGATTCTTCTGGTTTGGCAAATTTAACCATTTCAACCTTGTGGAATTGGTGCAAACGAATCAAGCCACGAGTATCACGACCAGCTGAACCAGCCTCAGAACGGAATGAAGGACTCATAGCAGTAAAGTAGATTGGTAGGTCTTTACCGTCAAGGATTTCATCACGGTAGTAGTTTGTCAGAGGAACTTCTGCTGTAGGAATAAGGACATAATTGCTGTCGCTGAGTTCAAAAGTATCTTCCTTGAATTTTGGATATTGACCAGTTCCAAACATAGAATCATGGTTAACCATGTAAGGCGTGATGACTTCAGTATAGCCTTCTTTGCCATGTTCATCCAACATAAAGTTGTAGATGGCACGTTCCAAACGAGCACCGAGTCCTTTATAGAAGAGGAAACGAGCACCTGTTACCTTACCACCGCGTTCCCAGTCAAGGATACCAAGGTCTTCACCAAGATCCCAGTGAGCTTTTGGCTCGAAATCGAACTCGCGTGGAGTACCCCAACGGCGAACTTCCACATTGTCATCTTCGTCAGCCCCAACAGGAACGCTGTCAGCTGGGATGTTTGGAAGAGTAGTGGTAAATTCTGTTAATTTAGCATCGATTTCTGCCAATTCAGCATCCAAAGCTTTGACTTCAGCAGATAGGGTTTGCATAGCAGCAATCTTGTCATCTGCATTTTCCTTGTTGCGCTTAGCTTGGGCAATCTCAGCTGAAACTGTGTTGCGTTCTGCTTTTAAAGTTTCAACCTTGACCAAAATGTCACGGCGTTTAGCATCGATTTCTTTCATCTCGTTTAAGACAGCAGCATCTACACCACGTGTAGCCAATTTTTCTGCGACAGCATCAAAGTCTGTACGAATACGTTTGATATCTAACATAAGAACTCCTTTATGAAAAAAGCACACCTGACAAAGCGTTGGAGTGGCAGGGCCACGGTTCCATCCAACTTCACAGGTGTGCACTTGATTGTGTATGCAATTGTTACTAACGGTAGAATTTCACCTATCCCTCCTATCTGCTCGCAGCACCCGCAGACTTTCTGAAAGAAGAAGATAACCTACTTATCCGTTGCTATGATTATACTAAAGTTTCTACTTTTTTGCAAATAGATTTTTAAATTTTTGCCCAATGGTCTGAATTAGGGTAGGAAGTTTGACGACCTTGTCGTTACCCAGTTTTTCGCGAGCAATTTTGAGAATGGCACCTGAGTCTTTTGAAGCAAAGAGGAATTTTCCTCTGTCTGTAAAGACTTCGAAGTGGCGACTGATTTTGCGACCAGTGACATTGGCCCCAATCTGGTTGATATGACTCCAAGGAATCTGGATAAATTGTTCAACATTGACATCTGGGTAAAATTCTAAAGCCTGATCTCCGACAAGAAATTTCCCAACTTTCCCAGCTATAGAGAGGTAGGAGGTGCCTGTCGTATTGAGGAGCACTGTTTTGTTAAGTGATTGAGCCATGCTTAGTCTTCCTTACTTTCGCCGAAAAAGGCATTGTAGAGGGCTTTAATAGCTGCTTTCTCTTGGTCCTTATGGACAACAAACATAATAGATACTTCACTAGAACCTTGAGACATCATCTGGATGTTGATCTTATTTTCAGATAGAGCACGTGTCGCAGTAGCAGTTACTCCGATATGGCTCTTCATCTTTTCTCCAACAATCATAATGATTGAAAGGTCGTGCTCGATTTCTGCATGGTCTACTTCAGCCTTTTGAACCAACTGACGAAGGATTTCTTCTTCCTTAATAGGAGTTAGTTCGCGAGAACGGAGAATGATTGAAAGATCGTCGATACCTGTTGGCATATGTTCCCAACCGATATTAAGATCTTCAAGGATTTGAAGAACCTTGCGTCCAAATCCAACCTCACGGTTCATGAGATATTTAGACATGTTGATGCTGACAAAGCCAGAGTCACCGGCAATTCCCACAACTGGGAATTCATCACTACTATGTTTTAGAACGATACGAGTACCTGGATGGTCAGGGTTGTTGGTATTCTTGATAACGAGAGGGATTTTTCCACGGTAGGCAGGAAGAAGGGCTTCGTCATGAAGGACTGAGAATCCTGCATAGGCCAACTCACGCATTTCACGATAGGTCAACTCAGGGATAGAGTGTGGTTGGTGGATAATACCAGGATGGGCTGCAAAGATACCATCAACGTCCGTAAAGTTTTCATAGAGGTCGGCCTTAACACCTGCAGCAATGATAGAACCTGTAATGTCTGATCCTCCACGTGAGAAGGTACAGATTTGATTTTCCTTGGTAACTCCAAAGAAACCAGGAATGACAAGAACTTCATTTGTATTTGTCAATTCCTCAATCTTGTCATAACTTGATGGAATGATGCGAGCGTGACCAGGTTCACTTGTGACCACAATACCAGCTTCTCTAGGGTGAACATAGCGTGCATCGATACCGTTTTGGTTAAAATAGGCAGCAATCAATTTAGCATTGTTATTTTCACCGGCTGCTAGGAAAGTATCGTAGAGAAATTCATTTTCATCAATAGGAAGAGTGGCTAAGGCGCGAATGCTTTTTGAAATTTTTTCTAGAACGACTGGTTTTAGTCCTAATTCACTTACCATAGCAGCATAGCGGTCGATAATCCAATTCTGACTCTTGCTAATATCGTTACCAGCAACATAGTCGCGGTAGTATTTAATCAAGGCATCCGTAACCTTAGTATCTTCAGCATTGCGTTTACCAGGTGCAGAAACAACTACAAAACGGCGCTCTGAATCGCTTTTGACGATGTTTAAAACTTTTTCTAATTGACTAGCAGAGGCAAGAGAGCTACCTCCAAATTTAACAACTTTCATAAGAACTCCTAAAGTAAGTATTTTATACGATTATAGCAGAAAGAAAGCCTTTTTTCAATGAAGAAAATAAGATGTTTTCTAGTATAAAGCGAGCCTTTCTAATCGGCTGAGACACTTTTAGTCGATTTTTTATTGCTTTCTGCTCCTAAAAAAGATATACTTTGAAAATAAAATAATTTAAACTGCATATAAAATAAAAAAGGAGTCCAGATGGAACACATTATTTATCAGCTTGAAGAGGATTTGGCAATCCTTACCTTGAATCGTCCTGAGGTTGCAAATGGCTTTCATATTCCTATGTGTGAGGAGATCCTAGAAGCTCTGACTCTGGCAGAAGAGGATCCGGCTGTGCATTTTGTCTTAATCAACGCGAATGGCAAAGTCTTTTCAGTTGGGGGAGATTTAGTAGAGATGAAGCGAGCAGTCGATGAGGATGATATTCCATCATTGACAAAAATTGCAGAATTGGTCAATACTATTTCTTATAAAATCAAGCAAATTGCTAAACCTGTCTTGATGGAGGTTGATGGGGCTGTTGCAGGTGCCGCAGCGAATATGGCTGTTGCTGCAGATTTCTGTTTAGCGAGCGATAAGGCTAAATTTATCCAAGCCTTTGTTGGAGTTGGTTTGGCTCCAGATGCAGGTGGGATTCATCTCTTGAGTCGTAGTATTGGTGTGACGCGTGCTGTTCAATTAGCTATGACAGGAGAAGCTTTAACAGCAGACAAAGCTTTAGAATGGGGACTAGTTTACCGCGTCTGTGAAGCTGATAAACTTGAAAAGACGAGAGAACAGCTTCTTAAAAAATTGAGACGAGGTTCATCTAATTCCTATGCTGCCATTAAGAAGTTGGTTTGGGAGAGCCAATTTAAAGACTGGCAGAATTACGCTACTTTAGAACTGAACCTACAGGAATCACTAGCGAAAACAGAGGATTTCAAAGAGGGAGTTCGGGCTCATTCGGAAAGAAGAAGACCTAAATTTACAGGAAAATAAAAAAATACTTGCGCCATTCTTTGAACTTTGATATAATTCTCTTGTCAAATGTTTTGATTCTAAAAGTTTTTTTGAAAAGGAGGGAAGGAAAGATTGGACTACCAACGAATTAATGAATATTTAACGTCTATATTTAACAATGTCCTCGTTATTGAGGAAGTTAGCTTGAGGGGTAGTCGTTTCAAGGATATCTCCATCAAAGAAATGCATACGATTGATGTGATTGGAAAAGTTCCAGATGTGACACCAAGTCAAGTGTCAAAAGAGTTGATGGTGACTCTTGGGACAGTTACGACTAGTTTGAATAATCTCGAACGCAAGGGTTACATTGAACGCATTCGTTCAGAACATGATCGACGTGTGGTACATCTGCATTTGACAAAGAAAGGTCGCTTGGTTCATAGGTTACATAAACGCTTCCACAAGGCCATGGTTGAAAAAATCATTGATGGTATGAGTAAGCAAGAAATTGAGGTTATGAGCAAAGGTTTGACTAATCTTTATCAATTTTTGGAGGATTTGAGATAATGGCTTTTGCAAAAATAAGCCAGGTTGCTCATTATGTGCCAGAGCAAGTGGTTACAAATCATGATTTGGCTCAGATTATGGATACCAATGATGAGTGGATTTCAAGTCGGACGGGAATACGACAAAGGCATATTTCAAGAACAGAATCTACTAGTGATTTGGCTACAGAGGTTGCTAAGAAACTGATGGAAAAAGCTGAAATCACAGGAGAGGAGTTGGATTTTATCATCCTAGCTACCATTACTCCGGATTCGATGATGCCCTCTACAGCTGCTCGTGTTCAAGCTAATATTGGTGCTAATAAGGCCTTTGCTTTTGACCTAACAGCGGCTTGCAGTGGATTTGTATTTGCTCTTTCAACTGCTGAAAAGTTTATCGCTTCTGGTCGCTTTCAAAAAGGCTTGGTGATTGGTAGTGAAACCCTCTCTAAAGCAGTCGATTGGTCAGACCGATCAACAGCTGTTTTGTTTGGAGATGGTGCTGGTGGAGTCTTGCTAGAAGCTAGCGAGCAAGAGCATTTCTTGGCAGAGAGTCTCAATAGTGATGGGAGTCGTAGCGAGTGTCTAACTTATGGACATTCAGGCTTGCATTCTCCGTTTTCAGATCAAGAAAGTGCAGATTCATTTTTGAAGATGGATGGGCGTGCAGTCTTTGATTTTGCTATTCGGGATGTAGCCAAGTCTATCAAGCAGACTATTGATGAATCTCCTATAGAGGCGACAGACTTGGATTATCTGCTACTTCATCAGGCTAATGACCGTATTTTGGATAAGATGGCTAGAAAAATCGGTGTTAACCGAGATAAAATTCCAGCCAATATGATGGAATATGGCAACACCAGTGCAGCCAGTATCCCGATTTTACTTTCAGAGTGTGTAGAACAAGGTCTCATCCCTTTAGATGGTAGCCAGACTGTTCTACTATCAGGCTTCGGTGGAGGCTTGACATGGGGCACGCTCATTCTTACAATTTAGGTAATCATGTGGTGAACACATTGTTATAAAAAAACTATTTATTTTAAAGGAGTCCTATCATGGCAGTATTTGAAAAAGTACAAGAAATTATCGTTGAAGAACTTGGAAAAGACGCATCAGAAGTAACACTTGAATCAACTTTTGATGATTTGGACGCAGATTCATTGGACTTGTTCCAAGTAATCTCAGAAATCGAAGATGCTTTTGATATCCAAATCGAAGCAGAAGATGACTTGAAAACAGTTGGTGACTTGGTTGCCTACGTTGAAGAGCAAACAAAATAAACAGAATATAGATAGAAGGAGTAGGGGAACCCGCTCCCTCTTGTTTAGGCAATAGTTTGATTGTCAAATTATGGTAGTATCGAACTATTACGTAAGCAAGAAACGATGGAGGCACTATGAAAACGCGTATTACAGAATTATTGAACATTGATTATCCTATCTTTCAAGGAGGAATGGCCTGGGTTGCTGATGGTGATTTGGCAGGAGCTGTTTCCAAGGCTGGAGGACTAGGGATTATCGGTGGGGGAAATGCCCCTAAAGAAGTTGTCAAGGCAAATATTGATAAAATCAAATCATTGACTGATAAACCCTTTGGTGTCAACATCATGCTCTTGTCTCCCTTTGTGGAAGATATTGTAGACCTCGTTATCGAGGAAGGGGTTAAGGTAGTTACAACAGGCGCAGGAAATCCAAGCAAATACATGGAGCGTTTCCATGAAGCTGGTATTACAGTTATTCCCGTTGTTCCAAGTGTTGCCCTAGCTAAACGCATGGAAAAAATCGGTGCGGACGCTGTTATTGCAGAAGGAATGGAAGCTGGGGGACACATTGGGAAATTAACAACCATGACCTTAGTGCGCCAGGTGGCTGCAGCTGTATCTATTCCTGTCATTGCTGCAGGAGGGATTGCAGATGGTGAAGGTGCTGCGGCTGGCTTTATGCTAGGTGCAGAGGCTATTCAGGTTGGAACTCGTTTTGTCGTTGCAAAAGAGTCTAATGCTCATCCAAATTACAAGGCGAAAATTTTAAAAGCTAGAGATATTGATACTACGATTTCAGCTCAACACTTTGGACATGCTGTTCGTGCGATTAAAAATCAGTTGACTCGTGATTTTGAACAAGCTGAAAAAGATGCTTTTAAACAAGAAAATCCAGATTTGGAAATTTTTGAACAAATGGGAGCGGGTGCTCTAGCCAAAGCGGTTGTTCACGGAGATGTGGATGGTGGATCTGTTATGGCAGGTCAAATTGCAGGCCTTGTTTCCAAAGAAGAAACCGTTGAAGAAATCCTAAAAGATTTGTATTACGGAGCAGCTAAGAAAATTCAAGAAGAAGCCTCTCGTTGGGCAGGAGTTGTAAGAAATGACTAAAACAGCCTTTTTATTTGCTGGCCAAGGTGCCCAGTATCTAGGTATGGGACGGGATCTCTATGATCACTACCCGATTGTCAAAGAAACGATTGATCAAGCGAGTCAGGTACTCGGTTATGATTTGCGTTATCTCATTGATACGGAAGAAGAAAAGCTCAATCAGACCCGCTATACGCAACCAGCTATTTTAGCGACTTCAGTTGCTATTTACCGTTTATTGCAAGAAAAGGGCTATCAGCCTGATATGGTTTCTGGTTTGTCTCTTGGAGAATACTCTGCCTTGGTGGCCAGCGGTACCTTGGATTTTGAAGATGCGGTTGCCTTGGTTGCTAAGCGTGGAGCCTATATGGAAGAAGCAGCCCCTGCTGGCTCTGGCAAGATGGTGGCAGTTCTCAATACACCAGTAGAGGTCATTGAGGAAGCCTGTCAAAAAGCTTCTGAACTTGGAGTGGTTACCCCTGCCAACTATAATACACCTGCACAAATCGTGATTGGTGGAGAAGTGGCTGCAGTTGACCGAGCTGTCGAACTCTTGCAGGAAGCAGGTGCCAAACGCTTGATTCCTCTCAAGGTGTCAGGTCCCTTTCATACCGCTCTCCTTGAGCCTGCTAGCCAGAAACTAGCTGAAACTCTGGCTCAGGCAAGTTTTTCAGATTTTACTTGTCCCCTAGTCGGCAATACAGAAGCTGCTGTTATGCAAAAAGAAGACATTGCTCAACTCTTGACGCGTCAGGTCAAGGAACCAGTTCGTTTCTATGAAAGTATTGCGGTTATGCAAGAAGCGGGCGTAACCAACTTTATCGAGATTGGACCGGGGAAAGTCTTGTCAGGATTTGTTAAAAAAATTGATAAGACAGCTAAACTAGCCAATGTTGAAGATCAGGCTAGTTTGGAAGATTTGCTAGAAAACAAGTAATCCCTTCTCCCATAAATACAAGAGGAAACAGGAGAAAAGAATGCAACTAAAAAATAAAAATATCTTTATTACAGGTTCGAGTCGTGGGATTGGTCTTGCCATTGCCCACAAGTTTGCTCAGGCAGGAGCCAACATTGCCTTAAACAGCCGTGGGACAATCTCAGAGGACTTGCTAGCCGAGTTTTCAAACTATGGTGTCAAGGTGGTTCCCATTTCAGGAGATGTATCAGATTTTGCAGACGCTAAGCGTATGGTTGATCAAGCTATTGCAGAGCTGGGTTCAGTAGATGTTTTGGTCAACAATGCAGGAATTACACAAGATACCCTAATGCTCAAGATGACAGAAGCGGATTTTGAAAAAGTGCTCAAGGTTAACCTGACTGGTGCCTTTAACATGACACAATCAGTCTTGAAACCGATGATAAAAGCTAGAGAAGGTGCTATCATTAATATGTCTAGTGTTGTTGGTTTGATGGGAAATATCGGTCAAGCTAACTATGCAGCTTCTAAGGCTGGTTTGATTGGTTTTACCAAGTCTGTGGCGCGTGAAGTGGCCAATCGCAATATCAGAGTTAATGCTATTGCACCTGGAATGATTGAGTCCGATATGACAGCTGTTCTATCAGACAAGGTAAAAGATGCCATGCTGGCACAAATTCCTATGAAAGAATTTGGGCAGGCAGAGCAGGTTGCAGATTTGACAGTATTTTTAGCAGGCCAAGATTATCTAACTGGTCAAGTGGTTGCCATTGATGGTGGCTTAAGTATGTAGCAGAAGCTAGAGGTAAAAAAGATGAAACTAAATCGCGTAGTAGTAACAGGTTATGGAGTAACATCTCCAATCGGAAATACACCAGAAGAATTTTGGAATAGTTTGACAACTGGAAAAATCGGAATTGGTCCAATTACAAAATTTGATCATAGTGACTTTGATGTGCATAATGCAGCAGAAATCCAAGATTTTCCTTTTGATAAATACTTTGTAAAGAAAGATACCAATCGTTTCGATAACTACTCTTTGTATGCCTTGTACGCAGCCCAAGAAGCTGTCAATCACGCAGGTCTTGATGTAGAGGCCCTTGATAAAGATCGTTTTGGTGTTATCGTGGCCTCTGGTATTGGTGGAATCAAGGAAATTGAAGATCAAGTACTTCGCCTAAATGACAAAGGACCAAAACGTGTGAAACCATTGACCCTTCCAAAAGCCTTGCCAAATATGGCTTCAGGAAATGTTGCTATGCGTTTTGGAGCAAACGGTGTTTGTAAATCCATCAATACTGCCTGCGCTTCATCAAATGACGCGATTGGGGATGCCTTCCGCTCCATTAAGTTTGGCTTCCAAGATGTCATGTTGGTAGGTGGGTCAGAAGCTTCTATTACACCTTTTGCTATTGCTGGTTTCCAAGCCCTAACTGCTCTCTCAACTACAGAGGACCCAACTCGTGCTTCCATTCCATTTGATAAGGACCGTAATGGTTTTGTCATGGGTGAAGGTTCTGGGATGTTAGTTCTTGAAAGCCTTGAACACGCTGAAAAACGTGGGGCTACTATCCTTGCTGAAGTGGTTGGTTACGGAAATACTTGTGATGCCTACCATATGACTTCTCCTCATCCAGAAGGTCAAGGAGCTATCAAAGCCATCAAACTAGCCTTGGAGGAAGCTGAGATTTCTCCAGAGCAAGTAGCCTATGTCAATGCTCACGGAACGTCAACTCCTGCTAATGAAAAAGGAGAAAGTGGTGCGATCGTGGCTGTTCTTGGTAAGGAAGTACCTGTATCATCAACCAAGTCTTTCACAGGACATTTGCTGGGTGCTGCGGGTGCAGTAGAAGCTATCGTCACAATCGAGGCTATGCGTCATAACTTTGTACCAATGACAGCTGGAACAAGTGAAGTATCAGATTATATCGAAGCCAATGTCGTTTATGGACAAGGCTTGGAGCAAGAAATTCCATATGCCATTTCAAATACTTTTGGTTTTGGTGGCCACAATGCAGTTCTTGCTTTCAAACGTTGGGAGAATAAATAAGTATGAATTTAAACGATATTAAAGACTTGATGGCCCAATTTGACCAGTCAAGTTTGAGAGAATTTTCTTATAAAAATGGGACGGATGAGTTGCAGTTTAGCAAGAATGAAGCTAGACTGGTGTCTGAAGTTGCATCTCAAGCCGCTCCAGCGCCTGTTCTAGCAACACCAAGTCCAGTAGCTCCTACATCTGCTCCAGTAGAAACTGTAATAGAAGAAACTTCGTCATCAGCAGAAGCAAGCGTAGCTGCTGAGGGAGATGTTGTAGAGAGTCCACTTGTTGGGGTGGCTTACTTGGCTGCTGGTCCAGATAAACCTGCCTTTGTAACAGTTGGTGATAGTGTTAAAAAAGGTCAAACATTGGTGATTATCGAAGCCATGAAAGTCATGAATGAAATTCCAGCACCTAAGGATGGTGTGGTAACGGAAATTCTCGTTTCTAACGAAGAAATGGTTGAGTTTGGTAAAGGATTGGTACGTATCAAATGATCGATATTCAAGGAATCAAAGAAGCTCTTCCCCACCGTTATCCTATGCTCCTAGTAGATCGTGTGTTGGAAGTGAGCGAGGATACCATTGTTGCCATCAAAAATGTGACCATCAACGAGCCCTTCTTTAACGGCCATTTTCCTCAATACCCAGTTATGCCAGGTGTTTTGATTATGGAAGCCTTGGCGCAAACAGCTGGTGTCTTGGAGTTATCAAAACCTAAAAATAAGGGGAAACTAGTCTTTTACGCTGGTATGGACAAGGTGAAATTCAAGAAGCAAGTTGTACCTGGTGACCAATTGGTTATGACAGCGACTTTTGTAAAACGTCGTGGCACAATCGCTGTGGTTGAAGCAAAGGCTGAAGTGGATGGCAAGCTTGCAGCCAGTGGTACTCTTACCTTTGCAATAGGGAACTAAGGAGGTTCTCCATGTTTCGAAAAATTTTAATTGCCAATCGTGGTGAAATTGCGGTTCGTATTATCCGTGCGGCGCGTGAATTGGGGATTGCGACAGTAGCGGTCTATTCAACTGCTGATAAGGAAGCGCTCCATACGCTTTTGGCAGATGAAGCAGTTTGTATCGGTCCTGGTAAGGCGACAGAGTCTTATCTCAATATTAATGCGGTTCTATCAGCTGCAGTCTTGACTGAGGCAGAAGCCATTCACCCAGGTTTTGGATTTCTCAGTGAAAATTCCAAATTTGCTACCATGTGTGAAGAGGTGGGAATCAAGTTTATCGGTCCATCTGGTCATGTCATGGATATGATGGGAGATAAGATCAATGCGCGTGCTCAGATGATTAAAGCTGGTGTGCCGGTCATTCCAGGTTCAGATGGAGAAGTGCATAACTCTGAGGAAGCTTTGATTGTTGCTGAAAAAATTGGCTATCCTGTTATGCTCAAGGCCTCAGCAGGTGGAGGTGGTAAAGGGATTCGTAAGGTTGAAAAACCAGAAGACCTCGTTTCAGCCTTTGAAACTGCCTCTAGTGAAGCCAAGGCCAACTATGGCAATGGCGCCATGTACATAGAACGGGTGATTTATCCAGCTCGTCACATCGAGGTTCAAATCCTAGGAGACGAACACGGAAATGTGATTCACTTAGGGGAACGGGATTGTTCTCTTCAACGGAATAACCAAAAGGTTTTGGAAGAAAGTCCTTCGATTGCAATCGGAAAAACGCTGCGCCATGAAATTGGTGCTGCGGCTGTTCGAGCGGCAGAGTCTGTTGGTTATGAAAATGCAGGGACCATTGAGTTTCTTCTTGATGAAGCCAGTGGTAAATTCTATTTCATGGAAATGAATACACGTGTTCAGGTAGAGCATCCAGTAACAGAATTTGTTTCAGGTGTGGATATCGTTAAGGAACAAATTCGCATTGCGGCAGGTCAGCCTTTGTCTGTTAAGCAAGAAGATATTGTTCTGCGTGGTCATGCCATCGAGTGTCGGATCAATGCAGAAAACCCAGCCTTCAACTTTGCTCCAAGTCCAGGTAAGATTACCAATCTCTATCTGCCAAGTGGAGGAGTAGGCTTGCGCGTGGATTCAGCAGTTTATCCAGGTTATACCATTCCGCCTTATTATGATAGTATGATTGCTAAAATCATCGTTCACGGTGAAAATCGTTTTGATGCCTTGATGAAAATGCAACGAGCCCTCTATGAACTAGAGATAGAGGGGGTGCAGACCAATGCAGATTTCCAGCTTGACCTCATTTCAGATCGTAATGTCATTGCTGGAGATTATGATACTTCCTTCTTGATGGAAACCTTCTTACCTAAATATCAAGAAAAAGAATAAAATGACTTCAAGAGTTTAAACCGAAAAGGGGAATCAATGGCTCTATTTAGTAAAAAAGATAAGTATATTCGAATCAATCCCAATCGTTCGGTTAGGGAAAAACCTCAAGCTAAGCCAGAGGTTCCAGATGAATTATTCTCCCAGTGTCCAGGCTGTAAGCATACCATTTATCAGAAGGATCTGGGAAGTGAGCGTATCTGTCCACATTGTAACTACACCTTTCGTATTTCTGCCCAAGAACGCTTGGCTTTGACGATTGATATGGGGACTTTCAAGGAATTATTTACGGGGATTGAAAGCAAGGATCCCTTGCATTTCCCTGGTTATCAAAAGAAACTAGCAACTATGCGTGAAAAAACAGGTCTGGATGAAGCTGTTGTGACAGGAACAGCTCTTATTAAAGGTCAGACTGTGGCTCTTGGGATTATGGATTCTAACTTTATCATGGCTTCTATGGGTACGGTTGTAGGTGAAAAAATCACTCGATTATTTGAATATGCGACTGTTGAAAAATTGCCAGTTGTTCTTTTCACAGCATCTGGTGGAGCCCGTATGCAGGAAGGAATCATGAGTCTCATGCAGATGGCCAAGATTTCTGCAGCAGTTAAACGCCATTCAAATGCTGGTCTCTTTTATCTGACCATTTTGACAGATCCAACGACAGGTGGTGTGACAGCTTCTTTCGCTATGGAGGGCGATATCATTCTGGCTGAACCACAG
Source organism: Streptococcus mitis (assembly GCA_965245755.1). Classification (GTDB taxonomy): domain Bacteria; phylum Bacillota; class Bacilli; order Lactobacillales; family Streptococcaceae; genus Streptococcus; species Streptococcus mitis_DY. The sequence goes on from CBDFAU010000001.1 coordinate 205,234, forward strand.
AGCTTAGTTGGTTTTGCTGGGCGTCGTGTGATTGAAAATACGGTTCGTGAAAGCTTACCTGAGGATTTCCAAAAGGCAGAATTCCTATTGGAACATGGCTTTGTGGATGCTATTGTCAAAAGAAGAGATTTGCCAGATACGATTGCTAGCCTAGTCAGATTGCATGGAGGGTGTCCTAGATGAATATTGCAAAAATAGTCAGAGAAGCGCGTGAGCAGAGTCGCTTGACAACCTTGGACTTTGCGACAGGCATTTTTGATGAATTTATCCAATTACACGGTGACCGTTCTTTTCGTGATGATGGTGCAGTTGTCGGTGGTATTGGCTGGCTTGGAGATCAAGCTGTCACAGTGGTTGGTATCCAAAAAGGCAAGAGCTTGCAAGATAACCTCAAGAGGAATTTTGGACAACCACATCCAGAAGGCTATCGCAAGGCCCTACGGTTGATGAAACAAGCTGAAAAGTTTGGCCGTCCAGTTGTGACCTTTATCAATACAGCAGGTGCCTATCCTGGTGTGGGAGCGGAAGAACGCGGTCAAGGAGAAGCTATCGCTCGCAATCTCATGGAAATGAGTGACCTGAAAGTTCCGATTATCGCCATCATTATAGGTGAAGGTGGTTCAGGTGGGGCTCTGGCTCTAGCAGTCGCAGACCGTGTTTGGATGCTGGAAAATTCCATCTATGCCATTCTCAGTCCAGAAGGCTTTGCTTCTATTCTTTGGAAGGACGGCACTCGTGCCATGGAAGCGGCAGAACTGATGAAAATCACTTCACACGAGCTGCTAGAAATGGATGTGGTGGATAAGGTGATTTCTGAAGCAGGACTTTCTAGCAAAGAACTGATTAAGAGTGTCAAAAAAGAACTCCAAGCTGAGGTAGCTTTACTTTCACAAAAACCTCTAGAAGAGCTGTTGGAAGAACGTTATCAACGATTTAGAAAATACTAATATAAAAACTAGAACTGGCAGTCAGTTCTAGTTTTTATGTGGTTCTTACTCTGTACAGAGGGGAAAGTCAAAAGGTGCTTGGAAGACCAAACACCTTTTCGATTATTCATTTTCTTCAGTTACAAATTGACTAAGCAGTCCATTGATAAAACGGGCTGATTTTTGATCTGAAAAATTCTTAGCAAGTTCAATAGCTTCATTGACTGCTACCAGCTGAGGTGTATCAAATGATGTGATTTCAAAGATACCTAAGCGTAGTAAGTTTTTTTCGACCAAGGTCAATCGTTCAACTGTCCAGCCTGACTTGAGGTGCTGGTTGATTTGTTTATCCAACTCGTCTTTTTGAGCTTGAACGCCAGAAACCAAGTTCAGAAGAAAGGCAGGGATTTGCACATCTTCATCTTCACGGTCATGCGTGTAGGCAAAGTGACAAGCTGTTTCCATATCTGTGCCGAATTCAAGGCTCATGAGAGCTTGAAAAGCGCATTTACGAAGTTCGCGTCTAGATTCTAATAATGGACTAGTCATTGAGGAAGTCCTCGTTAAATAAATCTTTCAACTCAGGTTTTGGTGTTTTATCTGGAACGATTCCTGCAACATGGATGTTAACAGCAGCAAGTTCCACATCAGCCATATCTCGGACAGCATCTTTGACTGCTTTTTGAATAGCAAGAGCCACTTTTGGCACTTTCACACCGTACTCAAGGTAGAGATAAATGTCAGCAGTTAGTTCTTCGTTGCTTTCTTTTAAGTAGACGCCACGACCAAGAGAGAGTTTTGATAGGGTATCAGATACGGATTTATTTGAAAATGAGTGGACACCATCAACTTTAGCAGTTGCGATGGCAATGATTTTTTCAAGTACACGTGGAGCGATAACGATTTCGCCAAATTGTTCTTCAATTCCCATAGAATGACCTCTTTCTAGAGATTAGGCACGAGAAACGTAAGTTCCTTCTGCAGTGTTGATGATCAATTTTTGTCCAGCTTCGATGAAGTCAGGAACGTTGACAACAAGTCCAGTTTCCATAGTCGCTGGTTTACCAGAACCTGTAACAGTAGCACCTTTGATAGATGGTTGTGTTTCAGCGACTGTCAATTCAACAGTAGTTGGTACAGTTACACCGATTACTTCAGTTCCGTAGAATTGAATTTTTACATCAGAGTTTTCAAGGATGTAAAGCAATTCATTTTCAACATTTACGACTGGGATTTCGTATTGGTCGTAAGTTTCAGTGTTCATGAAGTAGGCAGTTTCATCCATTTTGTACAAGTATTGAGCTGGAACAGTTTCGATAATAGCTTGTTCGAATTTTTCTTCTGGACGGTAGCTTGTGTCAAATGTAGAACCAGTACGGACATCACGCAATTTCATACGCATGATCGTGTTCCCTTTACCTGGTTTGTGGTGGCTAGCTTCCAAAACGCGGATTAATTTTCCGTCTGCAGTTTCAAATGTCATACCAGCTTTCAATTTGCTTGCTTCAATCATGTTTTTACCTCTTTAATAAATATTATTACTCTTCATTTTACCATAAAATCTTCCGGAAATAAAGCCAAAATAGTTAATGGGAGATGGTAGGAGAGAAAAAACCAACCTCAGGGCTGGTTTCTTTTACGTGTTAATCTTCTTTCAACTTGGCTAATTCTGGAGCAAGAAATTTAAGGGCAACTTGTGGGTTGGCTTGGCCTTTAGTTGCTTTCATAAGGAAGCCTGTGAAGGCCTTGTCTGCGTTGCGTTTGCCTGACTTGAAGTCGGCAACAGCAGCTTCGTTATCGGCAAAGACTTGGTGGATAATTGGAATCAAGACAGCTGGATATGAAATTTGGACCATACCTGCTTTTTCAACGTATTCATGCGCGCCACCGCCATTTTTAGCCAGGTGGACAAAGACTTTCTTGGTCGTAGCTGAGCTCTTCAAGAAGGATATGGGATTGAGGCTATTGAAAAGGTAGATCTCTTAATTTGAATGATTATTAAACTATATTATAACCTTTAAAAATCATCTAAGATATACTAGGCGTTATTTACTAGCATTTAGCTTCTTTATGGAATGGCGCTCAATGAGCCATCCTACAATCCATCCTATTGCTAGCAAGTAATTTTCAAAAGCACCGATAGCATTTACAGGAGAATGAGACTCCATAAAATTGACTAAGTGATTTGTTCCTATTCCAATCCCACCGAAGATGAGAGCGAGAAGCACGATTCGTAGATAGAACCAATCGTACTTAATATTGACACCGAGAATAAGAATCAATACAGCTAGGTTCCCTATTCCAATTTCTCGTTGCCAACCAGCAGAGATTCCGTACCCGGAGTGACTTCCCATGTATGATGGAAAGAAAATTTGTAGTATAGAAGCGCCTAGCATAGTGATGATGACTAAAACAAATAGCAATCGTAAAAATTTGTTCATTTTTTCTTCTTTCTAAAATAGAAAAAGGTATATAAAAAGTCTGTTATTCATCTTCTTTCAACTTCGCTAATTCTTGAGCAAGAAGTTTAAGGGCAATTTGTGGGTTGGCTTGGCCTTTGGTTGCTTTCATAAGGAAGCCTGTGAAGGCCTTATCTGCGTTGCGTTTGCCTGACTTGAAGTCGGCAACAGCAGCTTCGTTATCTGCAAAGACTTGGTGGATAATTGGAATCAAGACAGCTGGATCTGAGATTTGAACCATACCTGCTTTTTCCACGTATTCACGCGCTCCACCGCCATTTTTAGCCAGGTGGACAAAGACTTTCTTGGCAATCTTAGAAGAGATAGTGCCGTCTTCGATGATGGCAATCATTTCAACCAAGTTTTCTGGTGTCAATTCGATTTGTTCCAGCGTCTTGCCTTCAGCGTTCAAGAATTGAGCAACTTCTCCTTGGAGCCAGTTAGAGACTTGTTTGGCATCACCACCGAGGGCGACAGCTTTTTCAAAGAAGTCAGAAGTGACTTTATTGGCAGTCAACTGGCTAGCGTCGTAGTCTGACAAGCCAAGGTCGGAGACGTAGCGTGCACGGCGTTCTTTTGGAAATTCTGGCAGTTCAGTACGCATTTCTTCAATCCACTCTTCTGAGATTTCAAAGAGTGGGAGGTCTGGCTCTGGGAAGTAGCGGTAGTCTGCAGCGCCTTCCTTGACACGCATGAGGATAGTTGCCTTGTTAGCCTCATCGTAACGGCGTGTTTCTTGACGGATTTGACCCCCTGAGCGAAGGATTTCAGCTTGACGTTGGACTTCGTATTCAAGACCTTTACGAACGTTTGAGAAGGAGTTGAGGTTCTTCAACTCAGTCTTGGTACCAAATTTCTCTTGACCATAAGGACGAAGAGAGATGTTGGCATCCACACGCATAGAACCTTCTTCCATTTTAACGTCAGAAATACCAGCGTACTGGATAACTTCCTTGAGAGCAGTTAGGTAAGCGTAGGCTTCCTCTGGCGAACGCATGTCTGCTTCAGATACAATCTCAATCAATGGCACCCCTTGGCGGTTGAGGTCAACATAAGAGTAGCCATCTGTACCGTGGGTATTTTTACCTGCATCTTCTTCTAGGTGGGCACGCTCGATACCGATTTTCTTAGTCGTACCGTCCTCTAGCTCGACTTCAATCCAGCCGTTATAACCGATTGGCTCATCAAACTGAGAAATTTGGTAGGCTTTGGGATTATCAGGGTAGAAGTAGTTTTTGCGGTCAAAGTGCATCTTTTTGTGGATGTCCATGTTGAGGGCAAGAGCAGCCTTGATACCAGCATCAACAACACCTTTATTGAGAACTGGCAGAACTCCTGGGAAAGACCAGTCAATCACGTTAGTGTTGGCGTTTTGGTCATTTCCAAAGTGGGCAGAAGTAGGTGAGAAGATTTTTGAATTGGTGTTGAGCTCTACGTGGACTTCAAGTCCAATGACTGTTTCAAAGTTCATTAGTTGTCACCTCCAAAAATCACGGGTTGTTGTTTGTGGTAGTCTGTTGTTGCTTCAAAAGCAGCAGCAGCTTGGTAAATGGTTTCCTCAGAATACTTAGGACCAATCAATTGCAGACCAACAGGTAGACCTTGAGAGAAACCAGCAGGAATCGAAATTCCTGGGAGACCAGCTAAGTTGACAGGAATGGTCAAGAGGTCAGCCAAGTACATGGCAACTGGGTCGTGGTTGAGTGAGTCCAAGTCATAGGCAACACTAGGAGCAGTTGGGCCCAAAATCAAGTCGTAATCCGCAAAGACGTTTTCGAAATCTTGGATGATGAGGGTACGGACCTGACCAGCTTTCTTGTAGTAGGCATCGTAGTAACCTGATGAAAGACTGAATGTACCAAGCATGATACGGCGTTTCACTTCTTCACCGAAACCTTGGCTACGGCTGTTTACATAGATTTCATCAAGGTTGGTCGCATCCTCTGCGCGGTAACCGTAACGGATACCGTCAAAACGTTGCAAGTTTGATGAAGCTTCAGATGAAGCGATGATGTAGTAAACGGCAACTCCGTATTTAGAGTGAGGCAGGCTGACTTCTTCGATAATAGCACCAAGTTTTTCAAAGTGCTTGGCAGCATTTAGAATAGTTTCCTTAACCTCTGGGTCAATTCCTTCACCGAGATATTCCTTAGGCAAAGCAATTTTCATGCCCTTGATGTCTTGGCCGATTTTTGAAGTAAAGTCGGCAATGCGGACAGGAGCAGAAGTAGAGTCTTTGGCATCTTCGCTGGCAATAGCATTGAGCAAGAGGGCATTTTCCTTAACAGTTGGCGCAAAAGGTCCAATCTGGTCTAATGAACTACCAAAGGCAATGAGACCGAAACGAGAAACCGTTCCGTAGGTTGGTTTGAGACCAACAATCCCGTTGAAGGCAGCAGGTTGGCGGATAGAACCACCAGTATCAGAACCAAGTGACAAGCGGATTTGTCCGGACGCTACAGCTGCGGCAGAACCACTTGACGAACCACCAGGAACCTTGGTCTGGTCCCAAGCGTTTTTAGTGGCACCATAGTAAGAAGTCTCACCAGAACCACCCATGGCAAATTCGTCCATGTTGGTTTTTCCGACGACAATCATGCCTTTTGATTTAGCATTTGATACAGCTGTCGCATCAAAGATAGGTTCGTAGTTGTAGAGCATTTTTGAGGCAGCAGTTGTGAGAATACCGTCAGTAGAGATGTTATCCTTAACGGCAAGTGGAATTCCTGAAAGGACATTATCAGAGTCAATTCCAGCTTCATCAATGGCTTTGGCTTGAGCAAGAGCCTGCTCTTCAGCGATGGTAACAAAAGCGTTGATAGCTGTCTCGCGAGACTTGATATCTTCAAGCGTAGCTTGAGTTAGTTCAGTTGCTGAAATTTCCTTAGAGACAAGGAGATTATGTAAGTCTTCAATGGTTTTATTGTTAAAAGTCATTAGGCATCTCCTCCATCGTCTAGAATAGCTGGCACCTTGATATAGTAGTTATCTTTTTCAGGTACGTTTTTAAACAAGCGATCACGGTCTGTTCCTTCTTCTGCCACATCAGGGCGGAGTACGGTCTTGCGGTCAGCCATAGTTGTAGTAGGTGCGACACCAGTTGTGTCAACTTCGCCCAGCAATTCAACCATGTCAACAATCTTAGACAAGGTAGTCGCAAAGGCAGCAGTTTCTTCTTCAGAGAATTTTAATTTTGAAAGATTGGCAACGTGTGTTACCTCTTCTTGCGTAATTTTCATCTTGCATCCTTTCGTGAAATGATGATTTTGAGTCTGTTCTATTTTACCATATTTTCCTATAAATAAGGGAAGGAAAGATGAAAAAAGACAGGTATAGGATGGAGAACGGATTTTGATGATGATTTATTTGAAAAGCGGATTTCAAAGGGGGAAATATATGGTACAATAGTTTAACAGATAAGTGAAGACGGTGGTTACGAAATCGAAAGGATGGTGATGCTTATGTGCAGAACCTATAAAATCTTATACTCAATGAAAATCAAAGAGCAAACTAGGAAGCTAGCCGCAGACTGTACTTGAGTACGGCAAGGCGAAGCTGACGCAGTTTGAATTTGATTTTCGAAGAGTATTTAGTAGAAAGTAGTAACCAGATTTGCCTCCCTTTTGAGGCTTTGACACTCATGTTTGTAGCTGGTAACTTTGTTATCACGCTCCTAAAGTTCATCCTTGAATTGATAAAAGAGACAAAAAATAGCCGTCCTAACTTTGGCGAGTTAACGAGCTATTTTTTAGTTATGTAATTACAGCCACCGTCTTAAACGGCTCTGTGGGGTGTTGTTGTCGCAACACCTTTTTCTATATTTATTGTAACATTTATTTGAAAAATTGCAAGGAGAATTATTCTACTTTAGCAGTGTCTGACATAAAATAGAAATTGAAAAAAATGCTAAAATCCGATATAATGGAGTGTTGAAAGGAATGGTAAAATCCAATGTAGAAATCATTCTTAGCTATTGAAACAAGAAAAATAGAGAATCAAAGAAAGAGAACTTATGAATATTCAAGAAGAAATTAAGAAACGTCGTACCTTTGCCATCATCTCCCACCCGGACGCGGGGAAAACAACCATCACTGAGCAGTTGCTCTACTTTGGGGGCGAGATTCGTGAAGCTGGTACCGTAAAAGGAAAGAAAACAGGGACTTTTGCCAAGTCTGACTGGATGGATATCGAGAAGCAACGTGGGATTTCGGTGACTTCATCTGTGATGCAGTTTGACTACGATGGCAAACGCGTGAATATCCTCGACACGCCAGGGCATGAGGACTTTTCGGAAGATACTTATCGGACCTTGATGGCGGTGGATGCTGCGGTCATGGTTGTGGACTCTGCCAAGGGTATTGAGGCGCAAACCAAGAAATTGTTTGAGGTTGTCAAACATCGTGGCATTCCCGTCTTTACCTTTATGAACAAGCTGGACCGTGACGGTCGTGAGCCACTGGACCTCTTGCAAGAATTGGAAGAAGTCTTGGGTATTGCAAGTTATCCGATGAACTGGCCAATCGGTATGGGGAAAGCTTTTGAAGGGCTTTATGACCTCTATAACCAACGCTTGGAACTTTATAAAGGGGATGAGCGTTTTGCCAGTTTAGAAGATGGGGACAAGCTTTTTGGTAGCAATCCTTTCTACGAGCAAGTCAAGGATGATATTGAGCTTTTAAATGAAGCTGGGAATGAGTTTTCAGAGGAAGCTATTCTGGCTGGAGAATTGACGCCAGTCTTCTTTGGTTCAGCTTTGACAAACTTTGGTGTTCAAACCTTCCTTGAAACCTTCCTCAAGTTTGCTCCAGAACCACATGGTCACAAGAAAACAGATGGTGAAATTGTGGATCCTTATGACAAGGATTTCTCAGGATTTGTCTTTAAGATCCAAGCCAACATGGACCCGCGTCACCGTGACCGTATCGCCTTTGTCCGGATCGTATCAGGTGAATTTGAGCGTGGCATGAGTGTCAACCTGCCTCGTACTGGTAAGGGGGCTAAATTGTCTAATGTTACTCAGTTTATGGCAGAAAGTCGTGAGAATGTGACCAATGCCGTGGCAGGTGATATTATCGGTGTTTACGATACAGGTACTTATCAAGTTGGGGATACCTTAACAGTTGGAAAAAACAAGTTTGAATTTGAACCACTGCCAACTTTTACACCTGAAATTTTCATGAAAGTTTCTGCTAAGAATGTCATGAAGCAAAAATCCTTCCACAAGGGGATTGAGCAATTGGTGCAAGAAGGAGCCATTCAGCTTTATAAGAATTACCAAACAGGTGAGTACATGCTAGGAGCGGTAGGTCAACTCCAGTTTGAAGTCTTTAAGCACCGTATGGAAGGCGAGTACAATGCGGAAGTAGTCATGAGCCCAATGGGTAAAAAGACCGTTCGTTGGATTAAGCCTGAGGACCTAGATGAACGCATGTCATCAAGCCGAAATATCTTGGCCAAAGACCGTTTTGACCAACCAGTCTTCCTCTTTGAAAATGACTTTGCCCTTCGCTGGTTTGCGGACAAGTATCCAGACGTAGAGTTGGAGGAAAAAATGTAAATCGTTACAAATGACTAGCAACATAAAGTTGCTGTCATTTGACGGTAACCGCTGTGGCGGCTTACCTAAACGCTTCACTAGGAAAAATCCACGAATATTATCGATTCGTGGATTTTTCCGTCGTAATAGATAAAAAAGGGTAACTGTCTTACTAACTATGTTTGGAAAATGGAATTGAGTTGCCAAACTCAGTGTTGTAGTTCAGTAAATTTATTTGATTGTGTAACAATCTAAGTAACTAACGCTAAGCTTATATGTAACTTGGTTAAACCTTTCACTAGGCAAAGTCCACGAATATTATCGATTCGTGGGCTTTTCTGTCGTAATAAATTGAAAATAGACGAGCTAACTAGAAAAAACATCCATAGAATGTCCATGATTATAAGCTAATCGTGGGCATTTTTGATAGGAGTTGCAGAGGAGAATTGATTTGTTTAGAAGCAATTTTTTATGACAATCTATTATTACAAGATGTATCTAGATAGTATTTTTTGCACTACATTATGAATTATCAATGAAAAAAGAAAGTTATTTTTTTATATTTTGTCTATATGATATATTGAAAACACGAACGTTGTATACTTTTGATAGCAAAACTAGATTGAGTGTACATATATTTAAAAATCTTATTCAAGTCCTGTTATATCAAGGGTTAGATGCTGTTAGGGAGATTATAAATGGTTCGATATTTCAAAATATTTGAATAATGATATTGTATAAAAATATATCAAATTTCTTGACAATCGTTTGCATCTAAAGTATACTTATAACGTATGATTAAATGGCCATAGTGTATACTTTGGTGTGGATAAAAGGAGTAAAATATGTTCTTTAGACGTCAGAATGGTCGTTATAGAGAGACAGACCGTGTGACACGTTATAAGTTAATTAAATCGGGTAAACATTGGTTGCGAGCTTCAACCTCTCTTTTTGGTTTATTCAAGGTCTTGCGTGGTGGTGTAGACACGACTCAAGTCATGACTGAAGTAGTAGAGGATAAAGTGAATCCTTCTATTACAGGTCTGGATATTATCAAGGGACTTGCTGCAACAGGGGCAGTTTTAGGTGGTAGTGTTGCTACTCAAACGCAAGTATTTGCCAATGAAACAGTAGCCGTGGAAAAAACACTGGAAAATCCAGACCTTTTGGTTACAAATGATACAGCAGTTTTGGGTACCACATCTGTAAGTAATTCAGAGAATTCTGCTAGCTTGTCTACTTCTATAAGTGAAAGCACTTCGATATCAGAATCTGTGTCTAAGAGTTCATCAGCTAGTACCTCAGCCAGCACTTCAGCAAGTGCTTCCGCTAGTACGTCAGTTAGTGCCTCAGCTAGCACATCATCTTCAGCTAGCACTAGCGCTTCAGATTCTGCAAGTATGTCAACTAGTTTGAGTCAATCTGCTAGCCAAACAAGTAGTGTGTCAACATCTGTAGGAGCTTCCTCAGAAAAAACTGTATCTGAAATTCAAGATGAGAAGAAAGTATCGACTCAAAATGAATCAAAGGTTGGCAAGATTGATTCATCAATTTTGAAGCCTGCTGCTATTGAGTCAAATGTTGTTAAAACGAATTCAGATACAACAAGTTTAGTTGGAGCAACAGCTGCAACCTTGTCATCTGTAGAAACTTCTGTAAAGAAAAATGAAGAAAATCGTAAGAAGTTAACCAAGCTTTCAGCTGAAATGGGTGAATACTTAGCGAAAGCTGCTGGTTTGCCAAACACTGATTCTGCAATTACTAAGGTAAATGCAGCAGTAACAGCCATTGAAAAAGCTTTGGCGGATCCAACGAGTGACTGGACAGCAGTAGTGCAAAAAGCTACCTTGGCTCGCAATTCAATTGTCAATGCAGTTTTGAGAGCCAATTCTGGTGCGCGTGATGCCCGTAATGGCCAAGCTATGTTACGCGATGCTTCTCTTCGTGCAAGTTGGGCTACTGCTCAGAATGACAGTCGTATGACGGTAAGTAGTCCTGTCCCTTCGTTTGATAAGGCTACTGGTATCGCGACCTACACCATGAATGTTCAGGCTGATAGTGCTTTGAGCAATGTAGGTGTTAGGATAAATGTCGGCCGAGGAGGCCATGTCCAAAGTGCAACATTTAACGGCTACTCTATGGACAAAACCTTTACTCAGGGTTCTGAAATTGTTTATAATTACAGACATGGACAAAATAGAAACTTAAACGGTACGATTGTAGTCAAAGTAAAATACGATAACAATGTGCCGACTGCGACTGCAGATATGCAGGTTCAGGTTAGCTCGGCACCTATCGGGCAAAATACTCAAGGGAATGCTTCTAGAGTTCAATCGGCAAGTATTCCGACGGGATATAGACCACAACCTACAAATGATCAAACAAATTCAAAACTTGGCCCACAATACAATATTGATAATCGTTACAAAGAAGTATATAATGGCGATTCAATTAATGATTTGATTGGTATTCAAAGTCGTTCGAATAGTAATATATATATCTATGGATTAGAGCCGAGCGACCCTGTCCCAGGTGTTAACTATGTTGGACACCAGATAGGTGTAAAAGGTATCAACAGACCGAATGTATTTAGTTATCTCCAAGGTACAGTTGGTGGTAACGATTTATCAGCACAGATAGGGAAAGAGTACACCTATAATTTTTCATCTGGTCAGTATAATGGCCAAGTAGCTAGAGATTCAGTTAAGTTTCTTATCAAAGGTTTCAACGAACGCCATGATGTTGAGAGTGGAGATGTTGTTCAAGTTAAGGATTTGGAGCATTTAACACCGGATGAAGTTAAGGAAGTTTATGATAATTTTGTTGGAAAACAATCGAATTTAAAGGATTTATCCAAAAATGGAGATCTTGCTCCAGATATTTCTAAAGCAAGTAAAACGACCAATCCAGATGGTAGCTTTACGTTGTCTTACCCTGGTACCAAATCTAAAATAGAGGTTTCTACTGACGGTAAAATTACAGTTACTTATCGTGATGGTTCTCAAAGTGAAATTAATGCTGCCTTAGAAAAATACAATCCAATTGCTAAAGTACCGAAAGTCTATACCTATATTGGTGAGCAGGCTGATGACCTAGCGAATGCAAGTAACTTTATCCAGCGTGCTAACGGTAAAGCATTCCCTAATGGAACAAATATCACTTGGAAACAAGGGGCAGGAATTAATACTGCTGAGACAGGATCTAAACAAGCTATTGCTCATATCGAATATCCTAATGGCGGAAGCGAAGATGTTACTGTAGATTATGAAGTTCTAGCGACAATTAAGCCTAAAGGTCCAGTAAATGATATTCAAGGAACACAACCTCATAAGGGAACAGTTTGGCATAATTATGTTGATAAAGAAGGAACTGCTGGATATCCAAGTGGTGCAAGCCAAGCTTGGAGTAAAAATGGTCAAGTAGTTTCTGGCTCACCTATCAATACAAATGAGGCAGGAAGCAATACCTACCAAGTGACCTTTACCTATCCGGTAGGTCGTATGGGGGAAAATGACACTAATAAACTAAGTAAAACTGTTGATGTTGTCCATGATGTCTATAAGTTTGAATCAAATCGTTCTTATGTCTTTACTCAAAATAAGACAGATGATCCAGCTTATAAACAAGCTGTAGCAAATCCGCAAAACGCGGTTACAAAAGTATCGGGAAGCCCAACTTTTAACGCGACAAACACTAATTACAACTGGGTTGGTGGTGCTCCGTCACTCACTGAGGTAGGAACCTTTACTAAGGAAGTAGAAGTAGAATTACCTGCAGATTCAACAGGTGTCAGAGTTAAACAAAAAGTCCCTGTTACTGTGAAAGTAAATCCACAAGCGCCTGAAATTGCATCTGATTCAGTTACTGAAAAAGGTGGTTTGCCAAATCGTTCGATTGTGGTAAATAACGTAACTCCAGGAGCTACAGTGACCTTGACTATTGCTGGTCAGACAATTCAAAAACAAGCAACAGGAACAAGTGTGACATTTGAACCGTCTGATTTGAGACGGGTTACTGATACCAATAATGGATTGTTACCTACAGGAAATGTAACGGTTAAACAAGAGAAGGTTGTAACGACTCCTGCTGGAACTGAGACTCTTACTTCTGCCACAACTTCTAAGACGATTACTAAAGAAAATGTAGCTCCAACTGTTACTTACACTATTAAGGTTAATGGAAAAGTACCGGAAAAAGATAGCGCAGGACGCTATAAATTCTATGCAGGAGATAAGATTGAGGTAACCTTTACTGGTAAAGATAATAGCGGTAAACTTGCTTCGTTGAAAATGCGAGGAAATGGTAACGACTTAACAGATTTCTTTGAAGGTAGAAGTGAATGGGGTAGTGGTAAAATTTCAAATATTACAACTACGACAAGTGATGATCGTACGACCATTACTGTGACAGCTACTGCAAATAGTAATCTTACTTATAAAGATACTAATAGATGGAGTCGTCAGGTTGAAGCGACTGATCCAAGCGGGAATAAGGCTTCTGAGAACTTTGGAATCCAGCAGGATAAATTAGTCAACTTATTCAATAAACCGGTAATTGCTGTTACTGAAGTGAAGAATAAGAATGCTTTAACGGAAGATGATAAAGAAAAAGTTAGAGAAGAAATTAGAAAAGCTCATGATAAGGTGATTCCAAACGGTCGCGAGCGTATTTCAAGTATTGAAGTGGATTCTAATGGTGTTGCAAGGGTTTACTATAAGGATAATGCTAAAGTAGCGTCTGGTAGTCAACCGTATGCACCAACTGTTTATAACCAAGATGAAACAGTTTCTGACAGAGTGTATAAATCTCAATCAGCATCTGCGTCCGCATCGACAAGTGCGAGCCAAAGTGCTTCAACTAGTGCGTCTAAGTCAGCATCGACAAGCGCAAGCCAAAGTGCCTCAACGAGCGCCTCTGAGTCAGCAAGCACATCGGCTTCTGAATCAGCAAGCACATCGGCTTCTGAATCAGCATCAACAAGTGCTTCAGCTTCAGCAA